>JBIKUT010000318.1:0-3205 GCA_044347465.1 Ramlibacter sp. | reverse complement strand
AGGCCGGTATGGCCGGCTCGATGTTGCCGGTGGGCGCAGCCAGCAGCCCCAAGGGCGCGATGCTGGCGCTGGTGGTGGAGTTGCTGGTCACCGCAGTGATCGGCGCGCAGTTTGGTTTTGAGGCCTCCTCGTTCTTTGTGGACGAGGGCAATGCGCCGCGTATCGGTCAGGCCTTCTTGGTGATCGATCCGGGTGCGCTCAGTGGGTCTGCCTCCTACTTCGAGCGCATCGAGGTGTTGATTCGCGAAATGCTGGTGGACGAAGGCGTGCGCCTGGCCGGTGCACGCCGACTCGCGCTCGAGCGCGCAGCGGCCGAACAGGGCGTGAAGATTCCGGATGCCTTGATGGCGCAGTTGCAGGCGCTGGCACGCTGAAAAAAGAGACGCATGACGTCTTGATCAAGAGGTAGACATGGTGTTCAAACTTCTCTCTTCCGAGCCGCTGCACGACCCGCTGGCCGCGCCCGCGCCCACGCAAGACACCACGGTCAAATGCACCACCTGCTACATGTGCGCCTGCCGCTGCGGCATCCGCGTCCACCTGGCCGACAGCCCGGACGGCCCCCAGGTGCGCTACATCGATGGCAACCCCGAGCACCCCCTCAATCAGGGCGTGATCTGCGCCAAGGGCTCGTCGGGGATCATGAAGCAGTACTCGCCGGCCCGCCTCACCCAGCCGCTGCTGCGCAAGCCCGGGGCCGAGCGCGGCGCTGCGCAGTTCGAGCCCATCTCTTGGGAGCGCGCCTATGACATCCTGACCGAGCGTCTGGGCAAGATCCGCGCGACTGACCCCAAGAAGTTCGCGCTCTTTACCGGACGCGACCAGATGCAGGCCTTGACCGGCCTGTTCGCGCGCCAGTTCGGCACGCCCAACTACGCCGCGCACGGCGGCTTTTGCTCGGTCAACATGGCCGCCGGCATGATCTACACGGTGGGCGGCAGTTTCTGGGAATTCGGCGGCCCCGACCTGGAGCGCTCCAAGCTCTTCGTCATGCTGGGCACGGCCGAAGACCACCACAGCAACCCGATGAAGATCGCGATCTCGAAGTTCAAGCGATCGGGCGGGCGCTTCATCTCCATCAACCCGGTGCGCACCGGCTACTCGGCGATTGCCGACGAATGGATTCCGATCAAGCCGGGCACCGATGGCGCCCTGCTCATGGCGCTGCTGCACGTGCTGCTGCGCGATGACCTGATCGACCATGCCTTTCTCAAGCGCTTTACCAATGCGCCCCAGCTGGTGGTGCTCGAAGAGGGCCTGCGCGAGGGCCTGTTCGCCTTTGACCCCGACCCCGCCAAAGGCCCGCCTGGCGATGGCCGCAACCCGCACAACAAGCTGGTGTTTGACAAGGCCAGCGGCCGCATCCTCAACGCCTACCCCGAAGGCATTGCCGACGGCTGTGACCCGGCGCTCGAGGCCCCGGCCGAGGGCTACTACACGCTGGCGGACGGCACGCGGGTGACCCCCGCCTTCCAGCTGCTGCGCGATCGGGCCGCGACCTGCAGCCCGCAGTGGGCCAGTGACCTGACCGGCATCCCGGCCGCGCGCATCGAGCAGCTGGCGCATGAAATGGGCCATGCCGCCCTGCAGCAGGCCTTTGAACTGCCCATCCCCTGGACCGACGCCTGGGGCAAGGAGTATCCCAGCACCCAGGCGCGCCCGCTGGCCTTTCATGCGATGCGGGGCCTGGCCGCCCACTCCAACGGTTTTCAAACCGTGCGCGCCCTGGCGGTGTTGATGAGTGTGCTCGGCACCATCGACGCGCCCGGCGGTTTCCGCCACAAGGCGCCGTACCCGCGCCACATCGTGCCCAACTACCGGGCCTTCAACGACCCGGAGATGGTCAAGCCCAACACCCCGCTCAACGCGGCCCCGCTGGGCTTTCCGGCGCATCCCGACGAACTGGCCATCCTTCCGGACGGACAGCCGTTGCGCATCGACCATGCGTACTCCTGGGAGCACCCGCTGTCGGCGCACGGGATGATGCACAACGTCATCACCAACGCCGTGCGCGGCGACCCCTACCGCATCGACACGCTGATGATGTTCATGGCCAATATGGCCTGGAACAGCACCATGAACACCCAGGGCGTGCGCGAGATGCTCAATCGCAAAGACGCAGCGGGCGAGTACATGATCCCCTTCCTGGTGGTGTGCGATGCCTTCCAGAGCGAGACGGTGGCGTTTGCCGACCTCGTCCTGCCCGATACCACCTACCTGGAGCGCCACGACGTGATGGGCATGCTGGATCGCCCGATCTCTGAATTTGACGGCCCGGTCGATTCGGTGCGCATTCCGGTGGTCGAGCCGATGGGGGAGTGCAGGCCTTTCCAGGAGGTCCTGATCGAGCTGGCTTCGCGGCTGAAGTTTCCCGCCTTCACCACGCCCGAAGGCGAGCGCAAGTTCAAGGGCTACACCGACTTTGTCGTCAACTTCCAACCCCAGCCCGGCATAGGCTTTCTGATGGGATGGCGCGGTAAAAATGGCGACGAGCACCTGCGCGGCGAGCCCAACCCGAATCAGTGGGAGGCCTACGAGAAAAACAACTGCGTGTTCCATTACACCTTGCCCGAGAACATGCAGTTCATGCGCAATTGGAACCAGCCCTACCTGGACTTTGCCAAAGAGAAGGGCTGGCGCCAGAAGAACGACCCGGTGCAGCTGGCGATCTATTCCGACACGCTGCAGGCCTTCCGTCTGGCGGCGCGGGGCCAGACCACGGGTCGCCAGCCGCCCGATCACCTGCGCGCGCGCATCGACACCTATTTCGACCCGCTGCCGTTTTGGTACCCGCCCCTGGAAGAGGCCGCCACCGACCTGAGCACCTACCCGCTTAACGCCATCACCCAGCGGCCGATGGCGATGTACCACTCCTGGGATTCGCAGAACGCGTGGCTGCGCCAGATCCACAGCCACAACTACCTGCACGTGAACCCGCAGACCGCGCGCGCGGCCGGCATCGAGGACGGTGGCTGGGCGTGGGTGGAGAGCCAGTGGGGACAGGTGCGCTGCATGGTCCGTCACAGCGAAGCGGTGGAGCCCGGCACCGTCTGGACCTGGAACGCCATCGGCAAGGCCGACGGCGCCTGGCAGCTGGCCCCCGGCGCCGACGAGGCCCGCAAGGGCTTTCTGCTCAATCACCTGATCAGCGAAGAGCTGCCTTTCAACACCGCCAGCGGCACTATCAGCAATTCGGACCCCATCA
>JBIKUT010000024.1:0-12088 GCA_044347465.1 Ramlibacter sp. | reverse complement strand
CAGGCGCAGGGTGCGCAGGTGTCCGCCGGGCAGCGTGAGTTCTTCGTGCCCTTCGATGCGAAAGCGCCAGACCAGGGCATCGCGCGTGGTGGCGGTTTGGATCTCCAGGTGGGCGCCGGGCGGATGCGCCTGGGGCTGGGCCGCGATCCGCGCACCCAGTTGCAGCAGCAGGCTCAGGCGATCCTGGGCCCCCGCCTGCAGGGCCGCCGCTGGCCGGTTGGCGCTGAACACCGCGCGGCCTGATGCGTGCTCGAAGTGCACAGCTTCTTCATGGCGCGCGCGGGCGGCGTAGCGTTCGGGCACCAGGCCCTGCGCTGTGAGCTGGCCGGCGCTGTGCTGGCTGCGTCGGGCCAGACCGGCGCCCTCTTGCGTGAGCGTCGCCTCGTAGCGCGTCCCGGCGTGCTGCCAGATCAGTTCGGCTTGTCCGGCGACCGCTTGCTCGCGGGTGCGCCCCGAGACGGCGTAGCGCACATGCATCGAAGGCGCGATGCGGGCCGCGGCTGTGCCTGCGGCGGGCTCTGTCGGGGCGGGCGCGTGCGGCGCGCTGTCGGGTGGGGTCGGCCCGGCGACGGGGCCGGTGGTGGGGTTCGTGGCGCGGGCGGCTGCGTGTGTCGGCGTGCCGCCGGCGATCACGCGTGACTCGGGGGCCCTTGCGGGTGGGGGCGCGACATCCAATGGCAGGGTGTGCACCCGCAGGCCCGCGGGCATGGCCCGCCCCGGCGCGGGCGCATCGTGCGTGTCCAGACCTTGAATCAGCAGGACATGGGCGGCGATCACCCCGATGGCCAGTACCGCGCCCGGTCGCCCGTGCACAGCGGATTGCGTCATGAGTGGACTTGGGGGCGCATCAGGGTCGGTGGCCGAGATCGTCCGACAGGCGAGCGGCGGCGGCGCGCAGGGGGGTGGCGACGGTGCCGTCCCAGGCGCTGTCAAAGCCCGAGGTGGGACCTAGGGTGACGATGCCCACCGCCAAGTGACCGTCGGCGTCAAACACCGGCGCACAAAAGCCCGCCACGCCGGGCAGCAGCGAGTCGACCGCGCGGCCCAGGCCCTGGGTCCGCGTTTGCGTCCGCAGCCGCTGCACCTGCGCCATCGTGGTGGGCACGTCGGGCAGGGGGTGGCGTTGCGCGCGGGCCAGTTCTTCGTGCAGCAAAGGTGCGAGCGCGTCGGGCGCCAGCCAGGCAGCAAAGCAGCGGCCGGTGGCAGACGACAGCAGGGGCATCACATCGCCCAGTCGCAGGTTGACGGTGACAGCCTGGGGCGATTCCTCCCAGTGCACGATGGTGGGCCCGCGGTTGCCCCAGACCGCCAGGGCCACGGTGTGACCCAGGGATTCGACCAGGCCGGCCACCCGCTCGCGCGCGAGCTTGACCGCGTCCAGGCGCGAGAGCGAGGCCAGGCCCAGCTTGAGGGCGGCGGGGCCCAGGTCGTAGCGGGTGGTGCCGGTGTCTTGCGTGACCAGCTGCAGGCGCTGGAAGCTCACGAGGTAACGGTGGGCCTTGGCGGCGCTCATGCCGGCGGCGGCCGCCAGATCGCGCAGCATCAGCGGGCCGCTCGCGCGCGCCAGCGCATCGAGCAGGGCAAAGCCCACTTCCACCGACTGGATGCCTGCGCGTTCCTTCACGATCTGTCCTGTAGAATTTCGATTAGTTAAATTCGTTTCACCATGCGTAATGCATGGTGGACTCTAACCGATCGCAGGATCTGGAGACAAGCGCAATGAAGCTCGCAACGTACAAAGACGGTTCGCGCGACGGACAGCTGGTGGTGGTCTCGCGCGACCTGAGCACGGCGCATTGTGCGACCGGCATCGCCGAGCGCATGCAGCAGGCGCTGGACGACTGGAACTTCATCTCGCCGCAGCTGCAAGACCTGTACGACACGCTCAATCACGGCAAGGCGCGTCACGCCTTCCCCTTTGACCCGGCGCGCTGCATGGCGCCCCTGCCACGTGCCTACCAGTGGGCGGATGGCTCGGCCTACATCAATCACGTGGAACTGGTACGCGCCGCGCGTACGAGCGAAGTGCCCGCCAGCTACTACACCGACCCCTTGATGTACCAGGGCGGCAGCGATGATTTCCTGGGGCCTTGCGACGATGTGGTCGTGCCTTCAGAGGCCTTCGGCATCGACTTCGAGGCCGAGGTCACCGTCATCACCGGCGACGTGCCCATGGGCGCCTCGCCCGACGAGGCGCTCGAGGGCGTGCGCCTGTTGATGCTGGCCAACGACGTGAGCCTGCGCAATCTCATTCCCGACGAACTGGCCAAAAGCTTCGGCTTCTTGCAAAGCAAGCCGTCCACCGCCTTCAGCCCGGTGGCGGTCACCCTGGACGAACTCGGCGAGGCCTGGCAAGGCGGGCGCGCGCACTTGACGCTGCAAAGCACCTGGAACGGTCGCCGTGTCGGCTTGTGCGACGCCGGCCCCGAGATGACCTTTCACTTCGGCCAGCTCATTGCTCACATCTGCAAGACGCGCAATGTGCGCGCCGGCAGCATCGTCGGCTCGGGCACCGTGAGCAACAAGGGCGTGGAAGGCAAGGACGGACGGATGGACTGGCCCCGGGGCTACAGCTGCATCGCCGAAAAGCGTGCGATCGAAACCATCCAGGACGGACAGCCCTCGACCGAGTACATGAAGTTCGGCGACACCATTCGCATCGAGATGAAGGGCAAGGACGGTCAGAGTCTGTGCGGCGCGATCGATCAGAAGATTGCGTCGCTCACAACCTGAGCCAGGGCGTTCCCGATTCCTGCGCCTGCGCCTCGCGCAGCGCCTCCAGGAAGCTGTTGCACCACCAGTGCACGTCGTACTGACGGCAGGTCGCCAGCAGCGCATGGTGGCGGGTGCGCCGCTCCTCCAGCGGCATCTGTAGCGCCATCTGAATGGCGCTGGCCGTGCCCTCGGTGTCGTAGGGGTTCACCAGCAAGGCCTCGGGCAGTTGTTCGGCCGCGCCCGCAAAGCGTGACAGCACCAGCACGCCGGGATCCTCGGGGTCTTGTGCCGCGATGAATTCCTTGGCGACCAGGTTCATGCCATCGCGCAGCGGCGTGACCAGGGCTACTCGCGAGGCGCGGTACAGGCCCGGCAAGCGCGCGCGGGCCACGGTGCGGTGGATGTAGCGCACCGGCATCCACTCCAGATCGCCATAGTTGCCGTTGATCGAGCCGCACAGGCTCTCCAGCTCGTGCAGGATGTCGGTGTAGGCGCTGACGTCCTCTCGACTGGGCGAGGCGATCTGGATCAGGGTGGCGCGCTGGTGGGTCTCCGGGTGCTTGTGCAGCAGCTCGCGAAAGGCGCGCATGCGCTGGGGCAGGCCCTTGGAGTAATCGAGCCGGTCGACGCCCACCATCAGATTGCGCACAGAGTAGTCACGCTTCATGCGTGCAAACATCTCGCGGCTCTCGCGGGCCTGGGCCAGGGCCGTGAATTCATTCACGTCGAGGCCGATCGGAAACGCGCCAGCCTGCACCGTGCGATTGAATACGCGCCAGCGGCCCTCGCCGATAGCCTGGGCCTTGGCCTCTTGCTCGATGTAGTGGCAAAAATGCGCGTGATCGGTCTGGCTTTGAAAGCCCACCAGGTTGTAGGCGCACAGGCCCCGCATCAACCAGTCATGCCCCGGAATCGCCGCCAGGATCATGGGCGGCGGCAGCGGAATGTGCAGAAAGAACCCGATCCGTTGCTGGCAGCCCAGGGCACGCAGCTCGCTGGCCAGGGGCACCAGGTGGTAGTCATGCACCCAGATCAGATCGTCGGGTTTGAGCAGGGGCGCCAGCAGCTTGGCGAACAACTGGTTCACGCGCCGATAGCCGTGGATGTAGCCGGCATCAAAGTCCGCCAGGTCCAGGCGGTAGTGAAAGACCGGCCACAGCACGCCGTTGGCATAGCCCAGGTAGTAGGCGGCGTGGTCCTCCTGGCTCAGGTCCACCGTCACCAGCTTGACCGGACCGGCCCGGTGGCGATGCATCACACCCTCGCCGGCGCGTCCTCCCGCCTCGGTCTCGATCACCTTCCCGCTCCATCCGAACCACAGCCCGCCGGTGTTTTTCAAAATGTCGGCCAGGGCCACGGCCAAGCCGCCGGCCGCCGTCCTGCGGGGGTCGGCGACGCGGTTGGAGACCACCACCAGGCGTGACACATCGGTCCCTCAGATCACCGTGTCCCAGCTCGCGGAGAGCCGTACTGCGGCATTGATCAGACCCATCATCGAATAGGTCTGCGGGAAGTTGCCCCACATCTCGCCAGTCTGCGCGTGCGTGTCTTCGGACAACAGACCCAGCGGGTTGCGGCTGGCGAGCATGTGCTCGAAGATCTCGCGCGCCTGCGCCTGGCGGCCGATGCGGGCCAGGGCATCGATGCGCCAGAAGGTGCAGATGTTGAAGGCGGTCTCGGGCTTGCCGAAATCGTCGGGTGCCTCGTAGCGACGCATGAAGGGACCATCACCGAGCGTGCGCTCCAGCGCGTCGAGCGTGGCGATAAAGCGCGGGTCGCGCGGATCGATGAAGTTCACTTCCGTCATCAGCAGCACGCTGGCATCCAGGTCGCGCCCGCCAAAGCTCTCGACGAAGGACTGGCGCTCCTGGCTCCAGGCTTCTCGCAGGATGCGTGTGCGGATCGTCTCGGCGCGCTCACGCCAGTAGGTGACCCGCTCGGGCAGGTCCAGCACACGGGCCACCTTGGCCAGACGATCGCATGCGGCCCACGACATCAGCGCCGACGAGGTGTGCACCCGCGCACGCGTGCGCAGCTCCCACATGCCGGCATCGGGCTGGTCGTAGACGCGGTAGGCCTGCTCGCCTACGGCCTCCAGGTAACCGAACTCGGTGGTGCCCGCGCGGCGAAACAGACGGTGGTCATGAAAAGCCTGCGACGCACCCAGCACGATGTTGCCGTACACATCGTGCTGGAAATGGTCGGCCGCCTGATTGCCCACACGCACCGGCCCCATGCCGCGGTAGCCTGGCAGGTGCGTGAGAACAGACTCCGGCAACTGCGTCTCCTGCCCGAGGCCATACAGCGGCTGGATATGGCCGCCGCGTGAGCGCACCACCACGTTGTTCAACCAGTGCAGGTAGTCCTCCATCGTCGCCACCTCGGAGATGCTGTTGAGGGCTCGCACCACGAAGAAGGCGTCGCGCAGCCAGCAAAACCGGTAGTCCCAGTTGCGGCCGCTGTTCGGGGCTTCCGGGATGCTGGTGGTCATGGCCGCGACGATTGCGCCGGTATCCTCGAACAGCGACAGCTTGAGCGTGATCGCGGCGCGGATCACGGCCTCTTGCCACTCCAGCGGCAGCGACAGAGACCGCGTCCAACTTTTCCAGTGGTCGCCAGTTTGCTGCTCGAAGCCCCGCGCGGTTTCTTCGATGCCTGTGAGCAGGGTCTCGTCGGGGCCGAGGATGAAATTCATCGGCCGGTCGGCCACGAAGAAGGTCTCCGACAGGATGTAAGAAAGAGGCGCGTCGCTGTTCAGACGCAGGGCGCTGTTGGGGCCGACGAAGCGCACGTGGGTGCTGCCTTGCGTGGTGGTAGGCACGCTGCGCCCCCAGTCAAAGCGCGGACGCAGCAGCACCCGCATACGGGGTGAGCCCGATAACACCTGCACCCGCCGCACGATCATCAAGGGCCGAAAGGTGCGCCCGCGATTGACGAAGCGGGGCGCGAAGTCGGTGATCTCGATACCCTGGCCGAGCCGGTCAAACAGACGCGTGCGCAGCACCGCGGTGTTGGGCTCATAGCGCTGTTCGCTGCGCATGAAGTCCTCCAGCTCGAAGGCCCAGAGGCTGCCGTTGGCGCTGGGGTCGATCAGCGCGTTGAACACCGGGTCGCCATCAAACCGCGGCAAGCAGCACCACACGATGGCCCCCACCGGATCGATCAGCGCGCTGAATGCGCAGTTGCCGATCATCCCCAGGTTCAGCGACCGGCCCGCCGACAAACCGTCCGCGGAGACGGCGCTATCGGTCATGCGCGGCGTTCCGTGTAGCGCGCCAGTGCGCGCTCCATCGTCTCGCGCATCGCCATGGGGTCAGCCACACGCGCCCGTGCCACGGAGGGGCCGTCGCCCACTTTCACGCCCATGCCCCCGCGCCGCTGCACGCTGGCGAAGCCGGATTCGTCGGTCGCATCGTCACCCACGAAGACAGCGGTGCGTCCAGCAAAAGGCGCCTCTTGCATGAAGGCGTCGATGGCCTGGCTCTTGGAGGTGCAGCTGGGCTTGGCCTCCACCACCATCTTTCCGCATAGCAGCGTCAACCCCTCGGACCGTTCGACCGCGGCTTGCATCGTCGACAGGCACAGGAACTGCAGCTGCGGCGCCTGGCGGTAATGCACGGCGACCGCACCCCGCTTGGATTCCATCTCGAGGCTCGGGTAGGCCCTGACCAACGCAGTAGCGGCGTCCACCACCGGCTGCATCGGATGCACCGTTTGCCACGCCACGCTGCCGTCGGCGCGTCGGCGCTCGGCCCCGTGCACGCCCGCGACGCTCAGGACCACTGGGGCAAGAAAACCATCAATCTGTTGGATCGGACGGCCACTCACCACGGCCACCGCACCGCCCAGCACGTCGCGCCAGCGGGCCAGCGTCGCGGGCAGCTCCTTGGGCACGACCACCGCTTGCGGGTGCGAGGCGATCTCGACCAGGGTGCCGTCGAAGTCGAGGAACAGCGCGCAGGACGGGCACAGGGCGTCGGAGAAGGTCATCGCGGGCGACCCTAGCAAGCCGCCGCGGCAGCGGTCATCTCACAGCGGCCTTTGCCGCTGAAGGCCCAGTCCTACCCGTGAGCGCGCAAGCTCATTGGGCGTAGATCCCGTCGAGCGAGCGAAAGCCCTTGACCTCGATCGGATTGCCGCAGGGATCGCAAAAGAACATCGTCCACTGCTCGCCCGGTTGGCCCGCGAACCGCAGTTGGGGCTCCATCACGAATTCGATCTGCGCGGCGCGCAGTCGTTCTGCCAGTGCCTGCCAATCGGGCAAGGCCAGCACCAGGCCGAAATGCGGCATCGGCACCAGGTGCTCGCCCACGCGGCCGCTGCGCGTGGTGGCAAAGGGTGGGCCCAGATGCAGCGAGATCTGGTGGCCGAAGAAATCGAAATCCACCCAGGTGTCGGTGCTGCGGCCCTCGGCACAGCCCAGGACATCGCCGTAGAAGCGACGGGCGACCTGCAGGTCGGTGACGTGGAAGGCGAAATGAAAGAGGCTGCGCATGGCGGCAAGCGTACCCGAGCAGAGCGTGGGTGTGTCCAGGGCCTACGATAATCCCGCTTATGCAAACCCTCAGACACATGACCCGGCAGGCGCGCCTCGTGCTGGCCGTGTTCCTGTTGTCGCTGGGCGCCGCGATCGCCTCGCCGGCGGTCACGCCGCAGCGCCTGGAAATGGTGTGTGCGGGTGGGGTGTTCAAACTGGTTCTGCCTGAAGGCGCGGGCGTGTCGTCCGCCCCTTCGGCACTGGACTGCCCACTGTGCGTTCCAGCGGGTGTGCCACCCGTGATGTGCGTGTTGGCGGCGTTCTCTGGTTGGGATCGGGATCGGCTGCCCCTGCAACGGGACGGACATCGCGGGGGGTGCCAGTCCGCCATGCCGCCACCGGCGCGTGCGCCGCCCGTCGATCACACCATCGTGTCATAGCCAGCGGCCCGCTCCTGCGGGTGTCGCTTCTTCCTTTTTTCATCGTCCGTCCGTCAGGCGCGTCGTCGCGCTCTGGGCTGACGTCCTGACCCAGGATTCATCATGTTGTTCCACTCTTTTTCACGCCTGCTCGCGTCCTCGCTTCTCGCTCTGATCGCCTTGCCAGTGCTGGCCCACCCCCCTGCGGCCAGCCCCGTCAAGGTCGAAGCCGCGTGGATACGCGCCAGCGTCCCCGGCCAATCTGGCACCGGCGCCTTCATGCGCCTCACGGCCCAAGAGCCGATGTCCCTGGTGGGCCTGACCTCGCCCGTCGCCGGTGTGGCCGAAGTGCACGAGATGAAGCTCGAAGGCGATGTCATGCGCATGCGTGCGATCGCCTCGCTGGCCTTGCCGGCGGGACAGGCTGTCGAACTCAAGCCCGGTGGCTACCACCTGATGCTCATGGACCTTAAGTCGCCCCTCAAGGCCGACACCCGCGTGCCGCTGACCCTGGTGCTGCGCGATGCCAAGGGCACCGAGCGGCGCGTGGAACTGCAAGTGCCAGTGGCGACTCGCGCGCCGGGCAAGGCGGGCGAGTCCGGACACGGTGCGCACGGCGCGCATGGCTCGGGCCACAAGCACTGAAGCCGACCTGCGGCAACAGAGTTTGACGGCGGTCGACGCTGCTGGCGGGGCCTGATAAGCTGATTGCCATTTCCTGGAGCGCCGCCCATGACTGACTCTGAGCATTTCGGCTTTGCCAAACTCGTCCCGGGGTTTGATTTTTTGCAAAGCCTCACCCAGGGCACGGCCCCGACCTTGCCCCAGATGCCCAGTCTGTCCAGTTGGGTGGCGCCTACTCTGGATGTCGACGAGCTCGAAAAACGCATCCAGGAATTGCGCGCCGTGCATTTTTGGCTCGAACAAAACTCCAAGGCCCTTGGCGCCACCATCCAGGCGCTGGAAGTTCAGAAGATGACGCTGGCCACCCTCAAGGGCATGAACTGCAGCATGGCCGATCTGGCCCAGGCCATGAAGCTCACGCCGCAGACCGGCGCTGCGGCGGCCTCGGCCAGCAAACCGTCCCAAGCCTCCAAGGCCGGCGAGTCGTCCGCCGCCAGCGGCGTGGTCGATCCTGTCCAGTGGTGGGGGTCTCTCACGCAGCAGTTTCAGCATATTGCGAGCACTGCGATGCAGGGGGTGACCGAGGCGGCGCAAGCGGCCCAGGCCCCTGCTGCTGCCAAGCGCGCCAGCACCGCACGTCGCACCGAAGGCAAGACCGCATCCAAGCCCGCATCGAAGCCCGCAGCCAAGACCAACCGCAAGCCGGTGCGCACCTCGGGCCAGTGAGCGTATCGACGCCCCCATGAAACTCTTTCCCTTCGGTCATGCCACGCACCCGCAATGGCCTATGGGCGCAGGCCTGGTGCTGGCGCAGCTGCGTGCGCAGATGGCCTTGACGGATTACGCGAGCGCCCCGACCCTGGGGCTGCTGTACGTCACCGACCACTACGCGCCCTATGCGCGCGAGATCTTGGATCACCTGGGCGCCGAATTGCCCGAGGTCACCGACTGGGCCGGCACGGTGGGTGTCGGCATCGCGGCCAACAACGTCGAGTACTTTGACGAGCCCGCGATGGCGGTCATGCTGTGCGACCTGCCCACCGACCAATACCGCGTGTTCTCCGGCGTCGCGCCGCTGGGCCTGGGCTTTGAGGCGCAGACCGGGCTGGTGCATGCCGACCCCGAGACGCCGGATCTGGCTGAACTCATCGCCGAGATGGCCGCGCGCACCGACACCGGCTACCTCTTTGGTGGCCTGGCCTCCAGCCGCAGCCGCACGGTGCAATTTGCGGCCGGTGGCAACGGCAACATCCGCGGGCAGGGCGCGGCGGGCGGCGTCTTCAGCGGCGGGCTCTCAGGCGTGGCCTTTGGCGAAGGCGTGCACCTGATCTCGCGCGTGACCCAGGGGTGTCAGCCGATCGGCCGCGAGCGCACCATCACTGCCGCCGACGGCAATGTGATCCTCGAGATCGACCGCGAGCCCGCGCTCGATCTTCTGCTGTCCGAGTTGGATATCTCGCTGGACGCGCCACAGTCGGCGATGCCGGCACTGCGCGCCACTTTGGTGGGATTGACGGCCGCTGGCACGCGCGCCGTCGGGCGCACAGGCAGCTTCGGCGCTGACGTGCGCGTGCGTCACATCATCGGCCTGGACCCGGTGCGCCGCGGCGTGGCCATCGCCGAGCGCATCGAGGCGGGCATGTCCATGGCGTTTTGCCAGCGCCACGCGCAGGCCGCACGCGCCGACCTCACGCGCATCTGTGCCGAGATCCGCGAAGAGCTCGAGCCCGAGGAAATGAGCTTGCCCCTGGCCACTGCCATGGCCTCGCGCGAGGCCATGTCCACGCCCAGCCCCGCGCGGCGCATCGCGGGCGCGGTTTATGTCAGTTGCACGGGGCGGGGCGGCGCGCACTTCGGCGGACCCAGCGCCGAGTTACAGATCGTGCGTCATGCGCTGGGGGATGTGCCGCTGGTTGGATTCTTTGCCGCGGGCGAGATCGCACGTCATCACCTCTATGGCTACACGGGCGTGTTGACGGTGTTCACCGAAGCCCGTTGAGGCGTTCGTGTCTGACGCGCTCTGGTGGATCCTCAGTGCCGCATTGATCGTGCTCGGTCTGGCGGGCACCTTGCTGCCGGCCCTGCCTGGCACCGCTCTCGTGCTCGCGGGCATTGTGCTGGGCGCCTGGATCGACGACTTCACGCGCGTGGGCGGGTGGGCCTTGTCGGTGATCACCGTCATGGCCCTTGCGGCCTGGGTCCTTGATTACGTCGCTGGTCTGGTCGGTGCGCGCCGTGCAGGGGCCAGTCGGCAGGCGGTGCTGGGCGCCGCGATCGGCACGGTGGTCGGTCTTTTCATGGGGCTGGTGGGGGTCTTGTTCCTGCCGCTGGTGGGCGCTGCCCTCGGTGAGTGGCTGGCGCGACGTGATTCCGAAGCGGCGGTGCGCGTGGGCATTGCCACTTGGCTCGGGCTGATGGTGGGCCTGCTGGCCAAGGTGGTGCTCGCCTTCATGATGATCGGCGCCTTCCTCGTGGCGCTGTGGTGGTGAACGCGGATGTCAGACCCGCGTGACGCCGATCCCTGCCCCTGCGGGCGCCTGCAAGGTGCTGGCGCGCGTGCCGCGCCTGTGTCCTTCGCGGATTGTTGCGGTCGTTGGCGGCACACGCCCGCCCCGGATGCCGAGTCCCTGATGCGATCGCGTTACAGCGCCTTCGTGCGCGGCGACCGCGATGACCTGCTCGCCACCTGGCACCCGTCGACGCGTCCCGCCTCGCTGGACCTCGAAGTCGGCATGCGCTGGCTAGGCCTGCAGGTGCGTGATCATCGCGTGACGGGCCCCGACCGTGCCGAGGTCGAATTCGTCGCCCGCAGCCGCCCGCCAGGCAGCGGGCCTGCGCATCGTCTGCACGAACGCAGTCGCTTCGTACGCGAGCAGGGGCGCTGGTATTACCTCGATGGCGACCTGCGCTAAGCCGCCAAACCCTCAGACGCCCCGCGCCCGGTCCTCACGAAACTGGCGCACAAAGGCCGCGAACGTGCCCGCCTCGAGCGCCTCGCGCACTTCGCGCATCAGGTTCAAGTAGTAGTGAAGGTTGTGGATGCTCGCCAGCATGGGTGCGAGCATCTCGCCGCAGCGCTCCAGATGGTGGAGGTAAGCGCGCGAGAAGCCGCCCGACACCGTGCCATCGGCCGCCGTCGTGCCCCGGCAGGTGTAGCAGGTGCAGGTCTCGTCAATCGGCCGCTCGTCGCTGCGGTGGCGGGCGTTGCGCAGTTTGAGGTCGCCAAAGCGCGTGAACAGATGGCCGTTGCGCGCGTTGCGCGTGGGCATCACGCAATCGAACATGTCCACGCCCTGGGTCACGCCTTCCACCAAATCCTCGGGCGTACCCACCCCCATGAGGTAGCGCGGCTTGTCCGCCGGCAGGCGGTGCGGCGTGTGGGCCATGACCCGCAGCATCTCCTCCTTGGGCTCACCGACGCTCACGCCGCCCACCGCATAGCCCGGAAAGTCCATCTCCACCAGCGCGTCGAGCGATTCCTGACGCAGGTCCTCGAACATGCCGCCTTGCACGATGCCAAAGAGCGCATTGGGGTTCTCCAGCCGTGCGAACTCGGTCTTGCACCGCAGCGCCCAGCGTTGGCTCAATTGCATCGAGTGCCGCGCCTGCGCGTGCGTCGTGAGCTGGCCCTTCACTTCGTAGGGCGTGCACTCATCGAACTGCATCACGATGTCGCTGTTCAAGGTGGTCTGAATCTGCATCGAGATCTCGGGCGTGAGAAACAGCTTGTCGCCGTTCACCGGCGATGCGAACTTCACGCCCTCTTCGCTGATCTTGCGCATCTCGCCCAGGCTCCAGACCTGAAAGCCGCCGGAGTCGGTGAGGATCGGTTTGTTCCACTGCTCGAAGCGAT
>JBIKUT010000317.1:0-3209 GCA_044347465.1 Ramlibacter sp. | reverse complement strand
GGTCGGCGACTTCGAGTTGACCGGCCTGGCCGCAGGCGCGGCCATCGCGCTGTTCATGCCCTGGTGCCAGGTCACGCGCGGCAACATCATCGTGGACTTCTTCACCGTGAATGCCAGCGCGCGCGCGCAAGCGGTCCTGGATCGCGTGGGCGCCTTGTTCCTGGGACTGGCCATGGCCTTGCTCGCTTGGCGCACCTCGCTGGGCGGGCTCAATGCCTGGGCCTCGCAATCGGGCAGCATGATGCTGGGCTTTCCTGAGTGGATCGTCTACTTGCTGATGGTGCCGCCGCTGGTGCTGACCGCCGTGATCGGCGTGGCGCAGTCCGTGCTGGGCTTCGCGCCGGAGGAGCCCCAATGAGCCCATTGGCCCTCACCGCCCTGATCTTCGGCGTCATGCTGGTCATGATGGCGATCCGCATCCCGATTGCCATCGCCATGTTTGGCGCCGGCGCGCTGGGCTATGTGCTGCAAGCAGGCTGGATGCCCCTGGCCAACTTCCTGAACACCCAGGCCTTCGCGCGCTTTGCCAGCTACGACCTGTCGGTGATCCCGTTGTTCATCCTCATGGGCAATTTCGCGAGCCAGGGCGGCATCTCCAAGGCGCTGTTCCAGTTCGCCAGCGTGGTGATGGCGCGTTTTCGTGGCGGTCTGGCCATGGCCTCGGTGATGGCCTGCGCCGCTTTCGGCGCGATCTGCGGCTCGTCGGTCGCCACGGCGGCCACCATCACCTCGGTGGCTCTGCCCGAGATGCGGCGCCACGGCTACTCGGGCCGCCTGGCTACGGGCGCGCTGGCTGCCGGCGGCACCCTGGGCATCCTGATTCCGCCTTCGGTGCCCCTGGTGATCTACGCGATCCTGGCCGAACAAAACATCGCCAAGCTCTTTGCCGCCGCCATGATCCCCGGCCTGATCGCGATGGTGGGCTACATGATCGCCATCGCGATCTATGTGCGCGTGGTTCCGGGCCATGCGCCCGAGCACGAAGACGCGCCGCGCCTGACAGCCGCCGCCCTGTGGGGGGTGATTCCGATCGCGATCATTTTCCTGCTGGTGTTTGGCGGCATCTATGGCGGCCTCTTCACGCCCACCGAGGGCGCTGCCGTGGGCGCGGCGTCCACCTTCCTGGCGGCCCTGGCCAAGCGCGAGATCACCTGGGACAAGTTCAAGCACTGCTTCTATGCCACGGCGCAGGCCTCGGCGATGATCTTCATGATCTTCCTGGGCGCCGACCTGATGAACTCGGCTCTGGCGCTCACGCAGGTGCCCGGTCAGTTGGCCGCCGTGGTCAGTAGCTGGGGCCTGCCGCCGCTGGCGGTGGTGGGCGCGATCTTGTTGTTTTACGTGGTGCTGGGCGCGGTGATGGACGAACTGTCCATGATCTTGCTCACGGTCCCCATCTTCTTCCCGATGGTGATGGCCCTGGACTTCGGCATGCCCTCGGAGTCGGTGGCGATCTGGTTCGGGATCATGGTGCTCATGACGGTGGGTTTCGGTCTGCTGGCGCCGCCGGTAGGCCTGAACGTCTACGTGGTCAATGGCATGGCCAAGGACGTGCCCATCGCCGAAAGCTACCGTGGCGTGATGCCGTTCCTGGTCAGCGACACCCTGCGCACCCTGCTGCTGCTGTTCTTCCCCGGTATCTCGCTGTGGCTGGTGAAGTACCTGGGGTGAGCCGGTCGCAAGGCGGCCGCTGCGCCGGCTGGCAAGGCCCCCGCCAAAAAGGCCTGAGTCCCTCGGTGGACACTGCCAGGGCTCCTTCGGGAGCCCTTTTTTAATCCTCTTACACTGACGCGATGCAACGCAGCCCGATCCAGCATTGCCGTGACTGTGGCAGCCCGGTGCGCTATCGCCTACCCGACGACGGCGACACGCGGCAGCGGGCCATCTGCACCGCCTGCCACACCGTCCACTACGAGAACCCGCTGAACGTGGTGGGCACGGTGCCCTACTTGGACGACCGGGTGCTGCTTTGCATGCGCAATATCGAGCCGCGACTGGGCAAGTGGACGCTGCCCGCAGGCTTCATGGAACTGGGCGAGACCGCCGCGCAAGGCGCCGCGCGCGAGACCGACGAAGAAGCGGGCGCCCATTTCGAGATGGAAGGCCTGTTCTCGGTGCTCAGCGTGCCGCGCGTCGGCCAGGTACACATGTTCTACCGCGCCCGGCTGCTGCATGAACGCTTCGAGCCGGGACCCGAGACGCAGGAGGCCCGCCTGTTTGGCGAGCACGAGATTCCCTGGGACGAGATCGCGTTTCGGACCGTGCGCGAAACCCTGCTTCGCTATTTCGACGATCGGCGCCGTGGCGTGTACGCGGTGCACACGCTGGACATCGAATAAGCGGTCTCAGCGCGCGGGGCGCACCGCCGACAGCACCAGCGCACCACCGGTGAGCGAGCCGTATTCCCAGGGCTGCTGCTTGCCGCCGGTGGCGGCCATCACCTTCTCACGCACCTTGCGCAGCACCACGGCGATGTCGTCGGGATCGCTCAGGTGCTCGAGCAAGGCGCGGGTGAAGGGCGAGTTGCGCTGGCCGACGCCGTCGGCTGCGACCTGACCATCCTTGGTGGCATAGGAAATCAGCGTGCCCTGGGCCGCATTGATCGGTGCCAGGCCCTTGGAGACGCTGCGGTTATCGGAGCGCGCCAGCGGGTTGTCGCGGCAGGCATCCAGGAACACCAGTTTGGTCTTGCCTGGCATGAACTGTTCCACCACCGAGTTCAGCGACACGCCTTGAATGGTGGCCTGTGCGACGTCGGACTGGTCAATGTCGACCGGCAGCATGTAGTTGGTGCCCAGGATCTGCACGCCGTGGCCGGAGTAAAAGAGCAGGCTCAGATCGGCTTGCGCCGCCGAGCGGTTGAACTGGCTCAGGGCGGCCACCAGGCGCGCGCGGTTGGCATCGGTCACTTCCGTCACCTTAAAGCCCAGGGCGCGCAGCTTCTCGGACATGGCCTTGGCGTCGTTGACCGGATTGGTCAGGCGCGACGAACCAGCGTAGGCGGCGTTGCCGATCACCAGGGCATGAGCGTCCAGCGGCCGCACGGGAGCGGCAGGACGTGCGCTCGTGGTCTGCGCCTGCTGCTGCATCCGGGCCAGGGCTTCCTCGGCCTGACGCTGACGTTCGCGAGCCTGTTCGGCCTCGGCCCGCAGGCGCTCGGTCTCGGCGGCCAATGCGGCGTTGGCGGCGGGCGCCGCTGCCATTGCGGG
>JBIKUT010000365.1:0-2688 GCA_044347465.1 Ramlibacter sp. | reverse complement strand
AGCAGGGGCAGCCAGTTCCAGGACAGGAAGTTCAGGCCCATGTGGGCAAAGTAACCCTGGCCCTGGCTCATGACCACGTCGGTCATGTTCAGGCTGCCGGCCACCATCAGCACCACCACCAGGCAAAAGCCCATGGCGATCTCATAGCTCACCATCTGCGCCGAAGCGCGCAGGGCTCCGAGCAGCGCGTACTTGGAGTTGGAGGCCCAGCCCGCGATGATCACGCCGTACACCTCCAGCGAGGTGATGGCCATGATGAACAACAGGCCCGCGTTGATATTGGCCAGCGCCACGTCGGGGCCGAAAGGAATCACGGCCCAGGCGGCCAGCGCCGGCATGATGGTCATGATCGGCCCGAGGAAGAACAAGCCCTTGCTGGCGGCCGTCGGGCGAATGATTTCCTTGGTCAGAAGCTTGAGGGCATCGGCAATGGGCTGCAGCAAGCCCAAGGGGCCGATGCGGTTGGGACCCACGCGCACCTGGGTGTAGCCAATGGCCTTGCGCTCCCACAGGGTGAGGTAGGCCACCGCGCCCATGAGGGGCAGCACCACGGCGATGATCTTGATCAGTGTCCACACCACGGGCCAGCCCACACTGGTCCACCAGGGCGCGGCCAGCAGGCCGTAGCCGAATCCGTAAATCGTGTCGATCATGCGGTCACCCCCTGGACCTGCGCGCGGGCATCGGCCGTGCTTTGCAGCGACGGCGCACGGCGCACGATGCCATCGAGCTGGTAGATCGCGGCACTGACCGGGCGGCCCGCAGCGGGCGACAGGTCCATCGCGGCCGATGTGGCGTTGGACAAGACATCGCCCTGCACAAAGTCCTTGTCGGCGTCTTGCGCGCCGCGCACGGCCACCAGCACTTCTTGCGAGGACGCGAACTCGAAGCCCGGCAGACCCAGCGCGTTGCCCAAGACGCGCAGCACCTTCCAGGCCGGACGCGCTTCACCCAGGGGCTTGACCACCGCGTGGAAGCCCTGGACGCGGCCCTCGGCATTGACGAAGGTGCCCGGCGTCTCGGTGAACGGAGCGATCGGCAGCAGCACGTCGCTGATGTCGGTATTGCACTTGAAGGGGCTGAGCGTGACGACCATGCCGCCCTGCCCGATCGGCGCCGCAGGACGTGCGGCGTCGAAGGCGGGTTCGGTATTGAGCAGGATCAGGGCCTT
Source organism: Ramlibacter sp. (assembly GCA_044347465.1). Taxonomy (GTDB): domain Bacteria; phylum Pseudomonadota; class Gammaproteobacteria; order Burkholderiales; family Burkholderiaceae_C; genus Ramlibacter. The sequence continues at coordinate 1,517 of JBIKUT010000365.1, read as the reverse complement.
CAGGCCCCCGGCCAGCATCTGGCCTGCATTGAGGCCACCCGCGCCCGGCAGCGCGCCGGCCAGCTGCGCGCCCACGGTGTTGGCGGCTTCGGTGAGGTAACCCACCGTCGCACCGGTGTGCTCGCCGATCCAGTTGGCCAGCGCCAGCAGCGACGAGGCCTTGGCGTGATGCGCCGCGGCGTTGCCCAAAAGGATGGACTTGCGCTCGCCCGAGAGCAGCGACTTGGCGATGGCGACTGCGGCGGCATCGGCCTGTGCGGACACCGGGGCGGCGACGCCCTTCTCGGCGGCCACTGCGGCGGCCACACCGGCCAGGGCCTGCGCCCAGCTCGCGGCGGGCACGATGGCCTTGTGGGCGATGGACATGGCCCAGTCATCGTCGGCGTCATGAATCACGCTGACCTGCGCGCCCTTGCGGGTGGCGGCGCGCACACGCAGTGCGAACAGCGGATGCTCCTTGCGCAGGTTCGACCCCACCACCAGCGCGCGCTGCAACTCGGACAGCGAGGCGATGGAGGTGCCGAGCCAGCGCACGCCCTGCGGCGCGGAAAAGTCGGCGTGGCGCAGGCGGTAGTCGATGTTTTGGCTGCCCAGTGCGCGCACCAGAGCCCCAGCCAGGTACAACTCCTCGACGGAGCTGTGCGGGCTGACCAGCGCGCCGATGCTGGCCGCGCCATGGTCAGCCTTCACACCCTGCAGGCCTTTGGCCACGTAGTCCAGCGCGGTCTGCCAGTCGACGGTGATCCACTGACCGCCCTGCTTGATCATGGGCGCGGTCAGACGCTCAGGACCATTGAGGGCCTCATACGAGAAGCGATCGCGGTCGGCCAACCAGCATTCGTTGACGCCGTCATTTTCCAGGGGCAGTACGCGCATGACCTGGTTGTTCTTCACCTGAACGATCAGGTTGGCACCGGTGGAATCGTGGGGGCTGACCGACTTGCGGCGCGAGAGCTCCCAGTTGCGAGCGCTGTAGCGGAACGGCTTGCTGGTGAGGGCGCCGACCGGGCACAGGTCGATCATGTTGCCCGAGACTTCGGAGTCGACGGTGTCACCCACCACGGTGGTGATCTCGGAGTGCTCACCCCGATGAATCATGCCCAGCTCCATCACGCCCGCCACTTCCTGGCCAAAGCGCACGCAGCGGGTGCAGTGAATGCAGCGGCTCATTTCCTCCATGGAAATCAGCGGGCCCACGTCCTTGTGAAAGACCACGCGCTTTTCTTCTTGGTAGCGCGAAGCAGAAGCGCCGTAGCCCACCGCCAGGTCTTGCAGCTGGCACTCACCGCCCTGGTCGCAGATGGGGCAATCGAGCGGGTGGTTGATCAGGAGGAACTCCATCACCGACTGCTGGGCCTTCACCGCCTTGTCGGAATGGGTGCGCACGATCATGCCGTTGGTGACGGGCGTGGCGCAGGCCGGCAGGGGCTTGGGCGCCTTCTCCACATCGACCAGACACATGCGGCAGTTGGCCGCGATGGACAGCTTCTTGTGATAACAAAAATGCGGGATGTAGG
>JBIKUT010000023.1:0-12138 GCA_044347465.1 Ramlibacter sp. | reverse complement strand
TGCCGTGATGATCATGTGCATGGCGCACTTCACGCCGGATCGCGTGTTCGATCTGGCGCGCCAGGCCGAGCTGGCGCGCGAGCGCCGGGTGCAGATCACGCTCACCGGCACACAGATGGCCTCCAAACTCGTCCCCATCGCTGCGCTGGTGGTGCTGGTGCTGGGCGGGCTGTACAGCGGCTTTTTCACCCCGACCGAGGCTGGTGGTGTGGGGGCAGCCGGCGCGCTGCTGATCGCATTGGCCCGCCGCTCGCTGGGTCAAGGCAATCTGTGGCGGGTGCTGCATGAGACTGGCAGTGTCTCGTGCACGATCCTGATCCTGCTGGTGGCCGCGGGCTTTTACAGCCGCATGCTCAGTGTGGCGGGTGTGCCGGTGGCGATCGCCGACATGGTGCGTGACGCGGGTCTGGGCCCCTACGGCTTCCTGGCCCTGTACATCGGCATCGTCTTGCTGCTGGGGATGATCCTCGACTCCAGCTCGATCCTGCTGATCATGACGCCGGTGGCGGTTCCAATCGCGCAGGCTTTTGGCTTTAACCTCATTCACTTTGGCGTCATCACGGTGCTGGCGGTGGAAATGGGCTTGCTCACACCGCCCTTTGGCATCTCGGTGTTCACCGTCAAATCGGTGCTCAACGATCCCAAGGTGTCGGTGGAGAGCATCTTTGCCGGCGCCATGCCTTTTGTCGCGGCGATGTTCGCCGTGCTGCTGCTGGTCTGCGCGTTCCCGCTGCTCAGCCTAGCCCTGACCTGATCGGGCCCGAGGGCGCGCGCTGCGCCCGCTAGGCCAGCTGCCCGGCCACCAGGCGCAGCTGCCGGCTACAGCGATCCGCCAGTGACGTGTCATGCGTCACCACCACGAAGGCCGTGCCCTGCTCACGCGCCAGCTGCAGCATCTGCTCGAACACACCGTCGGCCGTCGCCCGGTCCAAGTTGCCGGTGGGCTCGTCGGCCAGCACGCAAGCCGGACGGGTCACCAGGGCGCGTGCGATGGCCACGCGTTGGCGCTCGCCGCCCGAGAGCTCGGCGGGGCGATGCAGGACCCGGTCGCTCAGGCCCACCGCCGCCAAGACCTCGCGGGCCCTCGCGTGGCAGGACTCGATCGGGTCGCGTCGAATGCGTAGCGGCATGGCCACGTTGTCCAGCGCGCTGAACTCCGGCAGCAGGTGATGAAACTGGTAGACAAAGCCCAGGTGCTGATTGCGCAGGCGGCCTTGCTGCGCGGCGCCCAGGCGGGACAGCGCATGCCCCATCAGGTGCACCTGACCCTCGGTGGGCGCATCCAGCCCTCCCAGCAGATGCAGCAAGGTGCTCTTGCCCGAGCCCGAGGCCCCGACGATGGCCACCGTCTCGCCGGCCTGCACCGTGAGATCGACCCCGCGCAGCACCTGAACATCCAGACCGCCTTCGGTGAAGCGCTTGGACAGACCTTGCGCGCGCAGGACCGGCTCACTCATAGCGCAAGGCCTCCGCCGGGTTGACGCGGCTGGCACGCCAGCTGGGATAGATCGTGGCCACGAACGAGAGCACCAGCGAGATCACCGCAATCGGCACGATGTCGGCGGACTGCGGGTCGCTGGGCATGCGGCTGATCAAATAAATGTCGCGAGGCAAGAAGCTCGCATTGAGCAACTGCTCCAGCGCCGGCACGATGACGTCGATGTTGAAGGCCACACCCAGCCCGAGCAAGAGCCCGGACAGCGTGCCCGCCACCCCCACCGTCGCGCCCTGGACCATGAAGATGCCCATGATGCTCGAGGGACTCGCCCCCAGCGTGCGCAAGATGGCGATGTCGGCGCGCTTGTCGGTGACGGTCATCACCAGCGTACTCACGAGGTTGAACGCGGCCACCGCCACGATCAGCGTGAGGATGATGAACATCATGCGTTTTTCCAGTTGCACGGCGGCAAACCAGGTGCGGTTCTGGCGCGTCCAGTCACGCACGATCAGACCGCCAGGCAGCGTGGCGGCCAATTGCGCCGCCACCTCGCGGGCCTGGTGCAGGTCCTTGAGTTTCAGGCGCAGGCCGGTGGGGCCTTCAAGGCGAAACAGCCGCATCGCGTCCTCCTGGTGCATCAGGACCAGGCCGTTGTCGTATTCGAAGTGGCCCGAGTCGAAGATGCCCACCACCTCCATTTGCTTCAGGCGCGGCACGAAGCCCGCGGGCGTCACCTGCCCGCTGGGCGAGATCAGGGTGACAGGATCGCCCACGCGCACGCCCAGATTGCGCGCCAGGTCACGCCCCACCACGACGCCAAAGCCACCGGGCACCAGGCGCTTCAAGGCCGTGTCTCGCAGCGACAAAGCCAGGTCGGTGATCTGGGGCTCCAGCGCAGGGTCGATGCCGCGCACCAGCGTGCCACGCATGTCCTCGCCGCGCGCCAGCAGGGCCTGCGCCGCGACGAACGGCGCCGCGGCCACCACCTGCGGATGCTGGCGCGCCTGGGCCATCGTGCCCGCTGGATCGGACAAGACGTCGCCGCCAGGGCCATAGACCTCGATATGCGACACCACACCCAGCATGCGGTCACGCACCTCGCGCTGGAAACCGTTCATCACCGACAGCACGATGATCAGCGCCGCCACGCCCAACGCGATCCCGAGCATCGACACCCCCGAGATAAAGGAGATGAAGCCGTTGCGTCGGGTCGCTCGGCCCGCGCGCGTGTAGCGCCAGCCCAGGATCAATTCGTACGGAAGTCGCATCGCGCGGTCGGTATGGCCAGATAAAGCAGGGGAATCGGCCTGCATTGTGGCATCCGGGACAATAGCCCCATGTCCAGCGCCCAGCATCTCATCCTCCCCTACGCCCACGCACCGGGCTTGGCAGTGGGATCGGTGGCAGGGCAACTGCCCACGCTGCGACGGCTGCTGGCGCGCCTGCAGCCGAGCCCCGTGCAGGCGGGCGACGCGCAGGACCTGTCGCCCCCTCACGAGCGGGCGCTGGCGCAGGCTCTGGGTCTACCCGTCGCCGATGGCGTGATCCCCTGGGCCGCCTGGGAGCAGGCGCAGAGCGGCCAGGCGCCGGGGGACGAGGCCTGGGCCTGGATCACGCCCTGCCACTGGCATGTCGCCCGGGACCACATCCTCATGCACCCGGTCGACACCTTGCAACTGGACGAGCCCGCCTCGCGTACGCTGCTGGCGGCCATCGCCCCCTACTTCCACGAAGACGGCATGGCGCTGGACTTCGTCGCCCCCACCCGCTGGCGGGCGCGGGGCGCGGTGTTTCGCGACTTGGCCTGCGCCAGCCTGGACCGTGTGACCGGCCGCCGCGTCGACGACTGGCTGCCACGCGCCGCCGCCGCACGCCCGCTGCGCCGCTTGCAACAAGAGATGCAGATGCTGCTGTACACCCACCCGGTGAACGCAGAGCGCGAAGCTGCGGGCCTGTCGCCGGTCAACTCGTTTTGGGTCAGTGGCGCGGGCGCGCTCGATGCGCGGTCCGCCAAGCGCTCGCCCGTGCAAGTGGACGAGCGTCTGCGCCCCGCTGCGTTGGCGGGTCTCGCCGATGACTGGGCGGCGCAGTGGCGCGCCCTGGACACCCAGGTCCTCCCTGGCCTGCTCGCGGCCCTGGACGCTCAGCACCCCGTCGCCCTGACCCTGTGCGGTGAACGCCACGCCCGCACCTGGGCGACTCCCTCCCCCCGCGGGTGGCAACGCGCCATCCGCCTGCTGCGCCCGCCCTCGGTGGCCCAGGCGCTGGAAGAACTATGAAGATCATTGCCCGCGACATTCCCCCCCGCGCCGCCTGGACCCTGGAGCAGGCGGGCGTCCACCCGCTGCTGGCACAACTCTTTGCCGCACGCGGCGTCACCCACCGGGACGAGCTCGATGACGGCCTGGCCCGCCTGCTGCCGCCAGAGGGCCTTCAGGGCGCGCAGGACGCAGCGCGCTTGCTGGCCGATGCGATCGCCAGCAACAAGCGCATCTGCATCGTCGCCGACTACGACTGCGACGGCGCCACCGCCTGCGCCGTCGCCGTGCGCGGCCTGCGCTTGCTGGGGGCGACCCAGGTGGCGTACCTCGTGCCCGATCGCGTGGTCGATGGCTACGGCTTGACGGCGCCCATCGCGCAGCGGGTGCATGCCCAGGGCGCCGACCTGCTGGTCACCGTGGACAACGGCATCGCCAGCGTCGAGGGCGTGGCACAGGCCAATGCGCTGGGCCTGCAGGTGCTGGTCACCGACCACCACCTGCCGGGGCCACAGTTGCCGCAGGCCGCGGTGATCGTGAACCCGAATCAGCCCGGATGCAGCTTTGCCAGCAAAGCACTGGCGGGCGTGGGCGTGATGTTCTATGTGCTGCTGGCGCTGCGCGCCGAGTTGCGCGCGCGCGGCGCCTTCGATGCCGGCCAGCAACCCAAGCTGGACGCCCTGCTGCCCATCGTGGCCCTGGGCACGGTGGCCGACGTGGTCAAGCTCGATGCCAACAACCGACGGTTGGTGGCCCAGGGCCTGCGCCGCGTCCGCGCGGGCCTGATGCCGGCCGGTTTGGCCGCCCTCTTTACCGCCGCCGGTCGCAACGCGCGCGCCGCCACCGGCTTTGATTTCGGCTTCGCGCTGGGCCCGCGTATCAATGCCGCAGGCCGGCTTTCCGACATGACCCTGGGCATTGAATGCCTGCTCACCGACGACCCAGCGCGTGCCGAGGAACTGGCACGCACCCTGGACGGCATCAACCGCGAGCGCCGCGAGATCGAAGGCGATATGCGCGAACAGGCCCTGGTGCTCGCGCAGTCGCTGTTCGATTCAGAAGAAGAACCGCCACCGGCTATCTGCGTGTTCGACCCTGACTTTCATGAAGGCGTGGTCGGCATCGTCGCCTCGCGCATCAAGGAGCAGTTTCATCGCCCCACCTTTGTCTTTGCCGCCAGCCAGGCGCCGGGCAAGGAACACGAACTCAAAGGCTCGGGCCGCTCGATCCCCGGCTTTCACCTGCGCGATGCGCTGGACCTGGTCGCCAAGCAGCATCCCGGCGTGCTGCTGCGATTTGGCGGCCATGCCATGGCCGCGGGCTGCACCGTCGCCGAGGAACATCTGGACACCTTCGAGCAGGCGCTGGCCGAGATCGCGGCCCAGTGGCTGGATCCGGCCACGCTGCAACGCCGACTGGAAACAGACGGCCCGCTCGCTCCCGAATACCGACGCACCGACCTGGTCGACACCCTGCAGCAGCAGGTCTGGGGCCAGGGCTTTGCACCACCGGTGTTCAGCGAGGAGGTCGACATCGTCTCGCAGCGGCTGGTGGGCGAAAAGCACATGGCCTTGAAAATCCGCCACCAGGGCCAGCCCGTCGACGGCATCTGGTTTGGCCGCACTGAACCCCTGCCCGCGCGCGTCAAGCTGGCTTTTCGGCTGGACGCCGACGAGTGGCAGGGGCAGCGCCGCGTGCGCTTTCTGGTTGAAGGCGCCGAAGACTGAGCGACCTCAGCGCACCGCCACCCGCAGGCGGTTACAGCGGGCGATGGTGGCGCCTCGCAGCGAGGCCAAGCACTCGCTGAAGGCCCGCGACTGCGCCTGCAGCAGCTGGCGACGCAGCTCGGCGCGCTGCATCTCTTGGACGCACAGAAGGTAGAGAGACAGCACCTCGCCCGCGAGCAGGGCACCGACCACGGTCCAGAGCCAGGTGTGAGAGCGTGGGGGAGGCCGAATCACCCCTCATCGTGGAATGCCGGCCGAGGTTGCGGCGTAGGAAAGCCCCGCCGGCGCCTGAAATGAAAAACGGATCAGGCCTTGGGCAGCGTGACGCCGCGCTGGCCCTGGTACTTGCCGCCGCGGTCCTTGTAGCTCACGTCGCACACCTCGTCGCTCTCGAAGAACAGCACCTGGGCGCAGCCTTCGCCGGCGTAGATGCGGGCGGGCAGCGGCGTGGTGTTGCTGAACTCCAGCGTGACATAGCCTTCCCACTCGGGCTCGAAGGGGGTGACGTTCACGATGATCCCGCAGCGGGCGTACGTGCTCTTACCCAAGCAAATGGTAAGCACATTACGCGGGATGCGAAAGTATTCGACGGTGCGGGCCAGGGCGAAGCTGTTGGGGGGAATGATGCAGGAGTCACCGTGAAAGTCGACGAAGCTTTTCTCGTCGAAGTTCTTGGGGTCGACCACGGTGCTGTGAATGTTGGTGAAGACCTTGAATTCGGGTGCGCAGCGGATGTCGTAGCCATAGCTGGACGTGCCGTAGCTGATCACCCGCTGGCCGTTGGCCTCGCGTACTTGCTTGGGCTCAAACGGGTCGATCAGGCCGTGCTGTTCGGCCATGCGGCGGATCCACTTGTCGCTCTTGATGGTCATGGGGTTCTCCTGGCGGAATTGTAGAGGCCAGAAAAAAGCCGCCCGAAGGCGGCTGGTCTTGCCAGGGACGGGATCAGGCGGCCTGCAGGGCCGCGATCCGCTCCTCGATCGGCGGGTGGCTGGAGAACAGCTTGCCCACGCCCGAGGTGATGCCCATGGCCTGCAGGCCTTGGGGCAAGGCCCCCGGCACCATGCCGCCCAAGCGAGCCAGCGCATTGACCATGGGCTGCTTGCGCCCCATCAGATCGGCGGCGCCACGGTCGGCGCGGAACTCGCGCTGACGCGAGAACCAGGCCACGATGATGGCCGCCAGGAAGCCCAGCACGATGTCCAGCACGATGGTGGTCACCCAGTAGCCGATGCCCGGGCCGGTGTTCTCGGAGTCGTTACGACGCAGGAAGCTGTCGACCGCGTAGCCAATCACGCGCGAGAGGAACACGACGAAGGTGTTCATCACGCCCTGGATCAGGGCCATGGTCACCATGTCGCCGTTGGCGATGTGGGCCACTTCATGGCCGATCACCGCCTCGACTTCCTCGCGGGTCATGCCTTGCAGCAAGCCGGTGGACACCGCCACCAGGGCGTTGTTCTTGAAGGCGCCGGTGGCGAAGGCATTGGGCTCACCCTCGAAGATGCCGACCTCGGGCATGCCGATGCCGGCCTTGTCGGCAAAGCGCCGCACCGTGTCGACGATCCAGGCCTCGTCGGCATTGCGCGGTTGCGAGATCAGCTGCACGCCCGCGCTCCATTTGGCGATGGGCTTGGACAGCAGCAGCGAGATGAACGCGCCACCAAAGCCCATGATCAGCGCGAACCCGAGCAAAGCACCCAGGTTCAGGCCATTGGCCGTGAGGAATCGGTTGACGCCCAGCAGGTTGGCCACGATGCCCAGCACCAACACGATGGCAAGGTTGGTGGCGACGAACAGGATGATGCGTTTCATTCGAACTCCGGTAACGAGGGAAATTGGATTGCCAGCGAAGATAAGGCCAGCGGCAAGGAATGCAAGACAAACCCTCGAAATCGCCGGGTTTTGAAGGGTTTTTCAGGCGCGCGCGGGGCGAAACACCTGGACATCGTCATAAAAGGCCGGCGCCTCGTTCGCCGCCCACCAACCGGGCACCCCCAGCACCGGCAAGGGCACAAAGGGCTTGGACGCCAGGCGGTCCTCGCTCAGGGCCGCCGCCAGCCAGGCGTCGGCCGCCTGCAGGCTGCCCAGGGGCGCGCCAGCGTTCCAAACATGGGCCGTCATGTCCTTGCGCGGCGCCACCAGCTTTTCCAGCAGGGCGTGACCGAAGATCACCAGCCGCGCCTGCGCCCACAGCGGGCGCAGTTCGACGAACAGACGCTGCCACTGGCGGGTCACCAGGGCCTCCCAAAGGGGCGCGGGCGCATCGAGTAGGGCGCCGTTCTCGTCAAAGACGGTGATCGCATCGCGCACTGGGCCACGCACCCCGCCCACGCCGTGCGCGGCGATCTGGTTGGCCTGCAATTCATTCAAACGCCGCTTGGCCTGCGGGAACTGCAGCCAGCACAAGCCGTTGAAAAAATCGTGCAGGCCCTCGCGCGTCGGGCACTGGCGCTTCTTGAAGATGAAGCGTTCGTAGGCGGCGCCTTCGGGCAGGGCGTCCTGTGGCACGAAGCGCACGGCGTGTGCGCCCGCCTGGCGATTAAGGGCCTCATGCGCCGGGGCGCCGGCGGCGATACGGGCCATCACCGCCTGCCCCGTCTCCCCCCAGGAGGCGTACCAGGGCGCCTGCCAGTCCAGCGCGATCAGACCACTTTCCACGCCAGGGTCTCGCCCCCGCACAAGGGCTTGATCTGCGCCTGGCCGAAGGGGTAGGTCTCGGGCAACTGCCAGGGCTGACGCTGCAGGGTCAGGGTGCCGGTGTTGCGGGGCAGCCCATAGAAATCCGCACCGAAATGGCTGGCAAAGCCCTCGAGCTTGTCCAGGGCGCCCGCCGCCTCGAAGGCCTGGGCGTACAGCTCCATCGCCGCTGGCGCGGTGTAGCAGCCGGCGCAGCCGGTGGCATGTTCCTTCAGGTGGGCCGCATGGGGCGCGCTGTCGGTGCCCAGGAAAAAACTCGGGCTGCCGCGGGTGGCGGCCTGCACCAGCGCCTGGCGGTGGGTCTCGCGCTTGAGAACTGGCAAGCAGTAGTAGTGAGGCCGGATGCCGCCAGTAAAGATCGCGTTGCGGTTGTAAAGCAGGTGATGCGCGGTCAGGGTGGCAGCGGTGAGCGGCCCCGCCTGCGCCACATACTGCGCCGCCTCGCGGGTGGTGATGTGCTCCATCACGATCTTGAGCCCCGGGAAATCGCGACGCAGCGGAATCAGCTGCTGCTCGATGAATACCGCCTCGCGGTCGAACAGGTCGATGTCGGAGGACGTCACCTCGCCGTGCACCAGCAGCAGCAGGCCTTCCTTTTGCATGGCCTCGAGCGTGGCGTAGGTCTTGCGGATGTCGGTCACGCCCGCATCGCTGTTGGTGGTGGCCCCCGCCGGATACAGCTTCAAGGCCACGACGCCCGCCTCGCGCGCACGCCGGATCTCGGCGGGCGGCAGGTTGTCGGTGAGGTACAGCGTCATCAGCGGCTCGAAGTGCTGGCCCGCCGGCACATGGGCCCCAATCCGTTCGCGGTAAGCCACGGCCTGGGCCGCGGTGGTCACCGGCGGCTTGAGGTTCGGCATGACGATGGCGCGGGCGAACTGGGCGGCGGTGTGCGGCACCACGGTGGCCAGCGCGTCGCCATCGCGCAGGTGGGTGTGCCAGTCGTCAGGGCGGGTGATCGTGATGGAGGAAGTCGGGGCGTTCATGCCCCGTATTGTGGCCGCTCGGGCGAGCGTGTCTGGCAGGCCCGGCCCGGGCAGGGCGCGGCCTCAGTGCGCCAGGATCTTGTTCAGGAAATCCTGGGTCCGCGGCTGGCGCGCGTCCGGGTTGCCGAAGAATTCGTCCTTGGGGCAATCTTCGAGGATGCGCCCGCCCACGTCGATGAAGATGACCCGATTGGCCACCTTGCGCGCAAAGCCCATCTCGTGGGTGACCACCATCATGGTCATGCCCTCGCGGGCTAGCGTCACCATCACATCGAGCACCTCGCCCACCATCTCCGGGTCCAGCGCGGAGGTAGGTTCATCAAACAGCATCACGATCGGGTCCATGGACAGTGCGCGCGCGATCGCCACGCGCTGCTGCTGCCCGCCCGAGAGCTGGCCGGGGAACTTGTCCTTGTGCGCCATCAGGCCCACGCGATCGAGCATCTTCAGGCCGCGCGCCTGGGCCTCGTCCATCGAGCGTCCGAGCACCTTGACCTGGGCCAGGGTGAGGTTCTCGGTCACCGACAGGTGGGGAAACAGCTCAAAGTGCTGAAACACCATGCCCACGCGACTGCGCAGCTGGGGCAGGTGGGTGGCGGGGTCGTGCAGGGGCACACCGTCCACGAAGATTTCGCCTTTTTGAACCGGCTCCAACCCGTTGACCGTCTTGATCAAAGTCGACTTGCCCGAGCCCGAGGGGCCGCACACCACCACCACATCGCCCTTGTTGATGCTGACCGAGCAGTCCTGCAGCACCTGCACCGCGCCGTACCACTTGGAGATGTTCTTGATTTCGATCATGGCCATGAAAAAGCCGCTCCCTCAACGAATGATCTGCACACGCGCCTGCACCTTGCGCACGAGGTAGGACAGGCCCAGGCACATCAGGAAATAAACCACCGCAGCCAGCAGGTAGGCCTCGACCGGGCGGCCCAGGTTCTTGCCCATGGTCTCAAAGCCCTTGAGCATGTCGTAGGCGCCAATGGCATACACCAGCGAGGTGTCCTGAAACAAGATGATGGTCTGCGTGAGAAACACCGGCAGCATGTTGCGAAAGGCCTGCGGCAAGATGATCTGCTGCATGTTCTGGCGATAGGTCAAGCCCAGGGCGAAGCCGGCGTTGACCTGCCCGCGCGGGATGGACTGAATGCCCGCGCGCACGATCTCCGAAAAATACGCGGCCTCAAAGGCGATGAAGGTGATCACCGCCGACATCTCCGCGCCGATCGGGCGGCCGATGGCAAACGGAATCAGCAGGAAAAACCACAGCAGCACCATCACCAGCGGGATCGAGCGCATGGTGTTCACGTAGGCCGCCGCCGGCCACGCCAGATACGGCTTACCAGACAGGCGCATCAGGGCCAGCACCGTGCCGAGCAGAACGCCTCCGGCAGTCGCCACCACCGTGAGCCACAGGCTAAACACAAGACCTTGGGCGACGAAGCGCCGAATCAGGTCCCAGTCGTAGAAGGACAGGTCGAGCGTCATCTCAGTGACCTCCGCCTGTGCCGCCCGCGGCGACGAAGCCTGGTACGCGGGTGCGCCGCTCGATCACGCTCATCACGCGGTTGACGGCGAAGGCCGAGACCGCATAGAGCACGGTGGCGGCCAGATAGATCTCGATCGGCGCCGACGTCTCCTCGCCCGCCTGACGCGAAAAGAAGGTGAGTTCGGCCACCGACACCGCAAAGGCCACCGACGAGTTCTTGACGATGTTCATCGTCTCGCTGGTCAGGGGCGGGATGATGATGCGCAGGCCCATGGGCAGCAGCACATAGCGGTAGGTCTGCACGGTGGTCAGGCCCAGGGCCTGCGCCGCATAGCGCTGCCCCCGGGGCAGCGACTGAATGCCCGCGCGCACTTGTTCGGCGATCCGCGCCGATGTAAACAGCCCCAGCGCGATCACCACCAACACCTCGGAGGGCACGGACTTCATCACAGGCACGATCGCGGGCACCACGAAGTACCACAGGAAGATCTGCACCAGCAGCGGGATGTTGCGAAACAACTCGACCCAGGCATTGCCCAGACGCACCAGCCAGGGGTGGCTGGGCAACGTGCGCAAGGTGCCGACGATCAGGCCGAAGAACAGGGCCACGCACAGGGCCAGCAGGGCGACGGTGAGCGTCCAGCCCCAGGCCGAAACGATCCAGTTCAGGTAGGTCTGGTCGACGCCACGCCCGAAGCAGCCTTCCACCAGGTCACCGGTGGTGGTCTCCTTGCAGAACACCTGCCAGTCCAGGGCCATGCACCTCTCCTTGCCGTTGTCGAAAAAAACCCCCGCCGAAGCGAACCGCGGCAGGGGTCGGGATCAGGTCAGAACCCGATCACTTCTTCGCGTAGTCTTCCATCGGCTTGTCGTTGGGGGAGGCCCACGCTGCTTTGGTGCTCTCGGACAGCGCCAAGCCCACCTTCACGTTCTTCGGGGGAATGGGTTGGACGAACCACTTGTCCCACAGCTTAGCCATGTCGCCCGAGCGGACCAGGCCAGCGATGACATCGTTGCCCAGTTTCTTGATGCCGGCATCGTCCTTGCGCACCATGATGGCGATGGGCTCGACGCTCAACACCTCACCGACGATACGGAAGTCGGCCGGGGTCTTGGCGTTGGCGATATTGCCCGCCAGGATCGAGCCGTCCATCACGAAGGCGTCCGCACGGCCCGACTCGAGCAGCAGGAAGCTGTCGGCGTGGTCCTTGCCAAAGACTTCCTTGAAGTCCATGCCGGTGGCGCGCTCGTGCTTGCGCAGGTGCTGCACCGAGGTGGTCCCGGTGGTGGTCGCCACGTTCTTGCCATTGAGCTGGGAGATGCCGGTGATGCCAGAGTTGGCCTTGACGGCGAAGCGCACTTCCTCGACGTAGGTCGTGTTCAGGAAGGCCACGTCCCTCTGACGGGTGGCGTTGTTGGTGGTGGAGCCGCACTCGATGTCGACGGTGCCGTTTTGCACCAGGGGGATACGGTTCTGAGAGGTCACAGGCACGTACTTGATCTCGACCTTGCGGCCGGCCTGCTTCTCGACCTCGGCGGC
>JBIKUT010000315.1:0-3226 GCA_044347465.1 Ramlibacter sp. | reverse complement strand
CGAAGGGCCTGCGCACTTGAAGCCCCCGGGCCCATGCCTCCCGCCCGCCCCGCACTACGCGCCCCACCCGGGGCAAAGAAGCAGACCGAAAGAAAACTTCCTGCCTCTTGCCCCCGCGCCGCCATCTCGTGGATGATCCGGCGATTCTTCATTTGAAAAGACTCGGACCATGAAACGACGCCACCTGCTCTCGAACGCGGCCTCGCTCGCAGCCCTCGCCCACTTGCCCGGCGCCGCCCTGGCCCAAGGCCGCAAAGACAGCCTCACGCTGGCCATGGCCCTGGAGCCTCCGGGTTTGGACCCGACAGCAGGCGCTGCGTCGGCCATTGCTGAAATCACCCTCTACAACATCTACGAGACCCTCACCAAGATCAACCCGGATGGCAGCGTCTCGCCCCTGCTGGCCGAAGGCTGGGAGGTCTCACCCGACCTGCGTACCTACACGTTTCGCCTACGCAAAGGCGTGAAGTTCCACAACGGCGAGGCCTTCAACGCCGAGACCGCGCGCTTTTCCTTCCTGCGCGCTGGCGCCGACAAGAGCACCAACAAGGACAAGCGCACCTTCGCCACGATGGAGACTGTGAGCGCTGTCGACGCGCACACCCTGGTGATCGTCAACAAAGAGCTCGACCCCGATTTCCTGTTCCTCATGGGTCAGGCGACGGCCATCATGGTCGAGCCCAAGTCGGCCGACACCAACGCCACCCGACCGGTGGGCACGGGCCCCTACGTCCTGGACAACTGGGTCAAGGGCTCGTCGGTGTCTCTCAAGAAGTGGGCCGAGCACCGCAACGCCGCGACCGTCAAGATTCCGCGCGCGAGCTTTCGATTTATCTCCGACTCCGCTGCCCAGGTCGCCGCCCTGATGGCGGGCGACATCGACGCCTTCCCGCGCGTCACACCCCGGAGCGTGGCGCAGTTCAACGGCAACGCCAAGTTTCAGGTGCTGGTCTCAGGCTCGCGCGCCAAGACCATCCTCGCAATCAACAACAAGAAAAAACCGCTGGATGACGTGCGTGTGCGCCGTGCCATCGCCGCCGCCATCGACCGCAAGGCGGTGATCCAGGGCGCCGGCGACGGCTATGGCGCCCCGATCGGCAGCCACTATGTGCCCAGCGCACCGGGCTATGTCGACACCACGGGCGTGAACCCCTACAACCCAGACAAGGCCCGCGCGCTGCTCAAGGAAGCCGGCATCACCTCGCCGCTGGAGCTAACAATCACCCTGCCCCCGCCGCCCTATGCGCGCCAGGGCGGCGAGGTGATCGCTGCCATGCTGGCCAAGGTGGGCATCAACGCCAAGCTGCAAAACGTCGAGTGGGCGCAATGGCTCTCGGGCACCTTCACCCAGAAGAACTACGACCTGACGATCATTTCGCATGTCGAGCCCTTTGATCTGGGCAACTTCGCCAAGCCCGATTACTACTGGAACTACCAGTCGCCCAAGTTCAACGAGCTGTACACCCGCTACAAGAACACCGCACGCGCGCAGGACCGAACCAAGCTGATTGGCGACATTCAGCGCCTGCTTGCCGACGACTGTGTGCACGCCTTCCTCTATCAGCCGCAGTGGGTCACTGTGGCCAATAAGAACGTGCGCGGTCTGTGGAAGGACATGCCGGTGTTCGTCAACGACCTGTCCGCGCTGTCCTGGGCGTGAGCGCACCCCTGCATGCGCTGACGGCCACCGAGATGGTGGCCGCCTACCGAACCCGCGCGTTGTCGCCGGTGGAAGTGGCGCAATCGGTGCTGGCGCATGTCGAACGCTGGGAGCCGCATCTGCATGCCCTGTTCCTGCTGCGGCCTGATCAGGTGCGCGAACAGGCCCGCGCCAGCCAGGCGCGCTGGCAGCGCGGTGAGCCGCTGGGGCCCATCGACGGCGTGCCGGTCACCCTCAAGGACAACATCGCCACGGAGGGCGACCCCACCCCTTTGGGCACGCGGGCGGTCACGCCCGTCCCAGCACCCGCCGACGCCCCGCCCGCGGCACGCGTGCGCGAGTCTGGCGCGGTGGTACTGGCCAAGACCACCATGCCCGATTACGGCATGTTGTCCTCGGGGCTTTCAAGCTACCACGCGCTGGCACGCAATCCTTGGGACCTGCGCAAGACGCCCGGTGGCTCTAGTGCGGGCGCGGGCGCGGCGGCGGCCGCCGGCTACGGGCCGCTGCATGTGGGGACCGACATCGGTGGCTCGCTGCGCCTGCCTGCGGGTTGGTGCGGCATCTTCACGCTCAAGCCAAGTTTGGGGCGTGTGCCCATTGATCCCCCCTACACCGGACGCGCCGCTGGCCCGATGACGCGCACGGTGGCCGATGCCGCTCTGTTCATGCAGGTGCTCAGTCGGCCCGATGCGCGAGACAGCATGAGCCTGCCCCGGCAGGACATCGCCTGGGACACCTTCGATGTGGGTGTCGCGAAGCTGCGTGGCCTGCGCATCGGCCTGCTGCTGGAGGCGGGTTGCGGACTGGCGGTGCACGCCGACATCACAAAGGCGATCGAGGCCGCAGCGCGCGAGTTTGAGCGCGCGGGTGCGCAGGTCACGCTCATGAAGCCCTTCATGACGCAGGCCATGCTCGATGGCATGGACCATGCCTGGCGCATGCGCTCGCATATCGACTTGCAGGCGCTGACGCCGCAAGCGCGCGACACAGTGTTGCCCTACATCCGCGCCTGGGCCGAGAGCGCAGCGGGCATGAGCGGTGAGGCGGCCTTCCGGGCCTTGAGCCAGTTCCACGCGACCCGGGTCGCGACGGTGGCGGCCTGCCAACCCTTTGACTATGTGATCTCGCCGGTCTCGCCCGTACCTGCCTTCGACGCCGAGCTGGCTTCGCCCACCAACGATCCGCTACGTCCGTTGGAGCACATCGGGTTCACGGTGCCTTTCAACATGTCCGAGCAGCCGGCGGCGTCGATTCCCTGTGGGCACACGGCCAGCGGCCTGCCGATGGGGCTGCAGATCGTGGGTCAGCGCTTTGATGATCTGGGGGTGCTGCAGGTGGCGCGCGCCTACGAGCACCTGCGAGACGTGCAGCGGCCCTGGCCGCAACCCCCCACCTGAAGGCCTCGCGCAGGGTCAGGCCGAGCCGGCCTGACGCACTTTTTCCATTACGCGCGCCTTCACCAGGGGCGAGACGAACTGGTCAATCTCGCCGCCGAGCGACGCGATCTCGCGCACAAAGGTGCTGCTGATGAACTGGTACTTGTCGCTGGGGGGGAGAAACACC
>JBIKUT010000316.1:0-3226 GCA_044347465.1 Ramlibacter sp. | reverse complement strand
AGAAGCTGCCCTTCACCCAGCGCGACATCCAGATCCGTGGCCACGCCATCGAGTGCCGCGTCAACGCTGAAGACCCCTACAAGTTCACGCCCTCGCCGGGCCGCATCACCCAGTGGCATGCGCCGGGTGGGCCGGGTGTGCGGGTGGATTCGCACGTCTATAACAACTACTTCGTGCCCCCCAACTACGACAGCATGATCGGCAAGATCATCGTGCACGGCGACACCCGCGAGCAGGCCCTGGCCCGCATGCGTACCGCCTTGCTCGAAACCGTGGTGGAGGGCATCCAGACCAACATCCCGCTGCATCGCGAGCTGATGGTGGATGCCAAGTTCATGTCCGGCGGCACCAACATCCATTACCTCGAGCAGTGGCTCGGTCACCATAAGAGGTAGCCCCCCGAAGCGCCTGCGGCGCCTCCCCCCGAGGGGGGCGCCAGCAGCGGCCCAGCGAAGCCGGTTCCGCGCTGGCCCTCGAATTTGAAATCCCTTCACTCCTTCTATGTTCGAACTCTCGTTGTTGGTCCCTGAGTCGCGCGTAGAGGACATGTCCGACGCGCTTGACGCGCTCGACGCGCTGAGCGTCTCGGTCGAAGACGCCGATGCCCACACCGATGCCGAGCGGGCGCTGTTTGGTGAGCCGGGCATGCCGCCGCCCAAGGAGGGCTGGCAACGCTCGCGCGTGGTGGCCCTCTTTCCCGACGAGGCCCTGGCCCAGGAAGCGGCGCGCTTGCTGCAGCTGCAGGATTTCTTTGACGGTTGCCAACTCCTGGGAGTGGCCACGGTCCCCGAGCAGGACTGGGTGCGTCTGACGCAGTCGCAGTTCGCGCCGGTGGACGTGACGCCCGAGTTCTGGATCGTGCCGACCTGGCATGAGCCGCCGGCGCAGGCGCGCCAGGTGATTCGTCTGGACCCCGGTCTGGCCTTCGGCACCGGCACCCACCCCACCACCCGCATGTGCCTGCGCTGGATCGCCACGCGATCGCTGGCGGGCCAGCGTGTGCTCGATTACGGCTGCGGCTCGGGCATCCTGGCCATTGGCGCCGCCAAGTACGGGGCGAGCGACATCGACGCGGTCGATATCGACGAGGCCGCCGTGCGCGCCACCCTGGACAACGCCCAGGCCAACGGCGTCACGCTGAAGGCTGGTCTGCCCGATGCCGCCCAGGGCCTCTACGACACCGTGCTCGCCAACATCCTGGCCACGCCCCTGAAGATGCTGGCGCCCCTGCTGCGCGCACACGTGGCACCGGGCGGCTCTTTGGTGCTGGCTGGCATCCTCGAGCGCCAGGCCGACGAACTGACCGCGGCCTACGCGCCCTATTGCCACCTCGCCGTCGTCGACACCCAGGACGGCTGGGTCCTGATGACGGCGCGCTGCTGATTCGCCCTGCGCGGGCCGCTGTCTACAATTTAGAGCATGAGCGAGTACCCCCACGTCCGCCCACTGTGTGTGGCGTCCTGCCCCCCGAGGGGGCTCGTGCGCCTTGAGGCGGCTCGGCGGCGCTCATGAGCCTGATCGCCCGTTGCCCCGCGTGCGCCACCCTGTTTCGGGTGGTCCCGGATCAATTGAAGATTTCCGACGGGTGGGTGCGTTGCGGCCAGTGCTCCGAGGTGTTCGACGCCATGGTGAACATGCAGGTCGCTGGAACGGCGCCGATCCCCGCGCCGACCCCGGTCGCGGTCAGCGAACCTGAGCCCGCACCCGCACCCGAGCCCGAGCCCGAGCCCGAGCCCGAGCCCGAGCAGGCTGCCCGTGACCTGGCCCTGCTGGAATCCGACACCCAGCGCCTGGTCGAGGACGCTGCGGCGCGCGCAGTCGAAGCCGCGGAAGCCGCAGAAGCCGCACGCGAGCCCGCGCTGGATGTGACGCCCGCGCCCGACGTCGCGCCCGCGCCAGAATCCCTGCGGGTCGAGCCGCATGAGGATCCACGCCCCAGCGCGCCCACCGGCGACCCCGTGCTCGAACCGGGGCCCCTGGCGGGGGAAACGCCCCACCCGCAGGGCGATACGCAGATGGAAGCGCCCGTGTCGCAGGCTCTGCCCGATGACACGCCAGACGCGACCGAACCCTCACCCGAGGCGGAGCCCGCGCTGCGTGACATGGCCTTCGTGCGCCAGGCGCAGCGTCGCGCCTTCTGGCAAAGCCGGCGCATGCGCATCACGCTGGGCGTGCTCGCCGGCGTGTTGAGCCTGACCTTGTTCATGCAGGTGGTGTTTCACCATCGCGATCGGATCGCCTCACAAGCGCCCGCCCTGCGGCCCTTGCTGGCGGCGCTGTGCGCCTCCTTCCAGTGCCGCCTCGGTCCGCCTCGGCGCATCGAATCCATCGCGATTGAAAGCTCCGCCTTCACCCGTGTGCGCGCCGACGCTTTCCGCTTGAGCCTGACTCTGAGCAATCAGGCCGACATCGCGCTGGCCATGCCGGCGCTCGAACTCACGCTCACCGACGTGCAAGACCAGCCGGTGTTGCGCCGTGTGCTGCAGCCGTCCGACCTGGGGCCGCAGGCGCCGCAAGTGATCGAGGCGCGCGCCGAGTGGACATCGACCCTGACCCTGGCCATTGCACCCCAGGCCAATCCGGCGCGCATCGTGGGCTACCGCGTGCTCGCCTTCTATCCCTGAACCTGATTTCTTTTAACTAGGCGTACGACACATGGCTGCCGTGATTTGTGGATCCCTCGCGTTTGACACCATCATGAACTTCGAGGGGCGCTTCTCGCAGCAGATCCTGCCCCACCAGTTGCATATCTTGAATGTGTCGTTCCTGGTGCCTTCGCTGCGTCGCGACTTCGGCGGCTGCGCCGGCAACATCGCCTACGCCCTCAAGCGCCTGGGCGGTCAGCCCCTGCCCATGGCCACGGTGGGTAGCGATGGCGTGGACTACATCAAGCGCATGCAGGACCTGGGCATCAGTACCGAGTTCGTGCGGCAGGTCGATGACACCTACACCGCGCAGGCCATGATCATGACCGACCTGGATAACAACCAGATCACCGCCTTCCACCCGGGCGCGATGATGCAGGCGCACATCACCCGCATCGCGGCGCGCTCGGACATCAAGCTGGGCATCATCTCGCCCGACGGGCGTGATGCGATGCTGCAGCACGCCGCGCAATTCAGGGCCGCTGACATTCCCTTCGTCTTCGATCCGGGCCAAGGCTTGCCGATGTTCGACGGCAAGGAGCTTGCGGCCTTCATCGATCAATCGACCTGGGTCACCGTCA
>JBIKUT010000314.1:0-3229 GCA_044347465.1 Ramlibacter sp. | reverse complement strand
CGGCCACCTGGCCCTCTACTCGAAACCGTCCCGCACCCAGGTACTGGGTGATGAGCGTGGCGTCAAAGAGCTCGCCCAATCGCCGCACCCCTTGGGTGACCGAGTCCACCGCCTGCGCCTCGTCGATCAAGGTCAATTGCGGTCGCGGCTGGCGTTGTGTCAGCTCGTTGGCCAGCGCTTCCACCTCTTCGCCTGAGAGCAACTGAGCCTTGACCGTCGGGCGCTGCGGATCGGTGTTCTCAAAAGTGACCCGGCCTTTGAGTCCGAGCCGTGTGATCAGCTGGCCTAGGGGTTCTTGCGGTGCAGGGGGTGTTGGGGTGGGGGGCGTGGGTTGCATCCCTGCAGACAGAGCCGAAAGCAAAGGCTGCGCGAGCGGCCAAGCCAGAACCGTCGCCGCAGCGCAGAGGGCGAGCACAGCGCAGGCGCCCCATCGCGTGCGCCACGCAGGGCGAGGCGGCTGCACGGGCGGATCCGTGGCGGTCTCTGGCTCGGGTGTCGCGGCTGCATTCGCCAGGGGCGGATCGTCGTGCCAAGGCGAGCCGAGCACCGCCACCGCGATCCGCACGGGTCCTACCCAGGTGCTCTCGCCGGGTCGAATGATGACCGGCTCCTGACCCTCGTCGCCTCCGATCAGCAGCAAGGTCCCGTCGGGTCGGTGCTCGATGCGTGCGTGCTGGTCCAGCAGGCCCTCGTCCGAGAGGATCAAAGCGCAGTCGTCACCCCGACCGATCCACTGCGGCTGCTCAGCCAGCAGTGCGCGCGCGCCCGCGTGTGTGCCCGTCAGGACACGCAGCTCGAGCATGCGGTCGCTCTTCATATTTAGCAATTAAAACGCATACTTGTGTTTTAAGCTAGAGCACCATGAGCCCTGAACAAGAAACACGCGGAGATATCACGATCTTCAAGCCAGCCGGTCGCTTGGACAGCGCCAGCTCGGTCGGCCTGGAGCACGCCGTGCTCGAGCGCCTCCAGTCCGGCGGCAAGCGTCTGGTGTTTGACTTGTCGCGCGTCGACTACATCAGCTCAGCCGGCTTGCGCGTGATCTTGCTGGCCGGCAAGCGCCTGCAACCCGTGCAGGGCACCCTGGTCTTGTGCGGCTTGCGCGACGAGGTGCGCGGCGTCTTCGAGATGAGCGGGTTTCTCACTCTCTTTGCCTTCACGCCCGACCTCGACCAGGCCCTCGCGCAGGTCTGAGCCAATCGGCTACAGCTCCACGCGCCCCAGGGGCTGGATGTTGATGTCCTGGGTCAACTCCTGATAGCTCAGGACCGGCAACTCGTACAGGTCTTGCTCGATCATCTTGCGCAGGTAGCGCCGGATGTCCATCGAGGTGAGCAGCACGGGCTTGTACGGACGACCCGCGATGTCGCCCACCGTCTTGCGAATGCTCTCCACCAGCCGTTTGCTCACCGGCGGGTCCAGCGCCAGGTAGCTGCCCGCGCTGGTCTGGCGCACCGCGCCGCGCAGGGTGTCTTCCACACCCGGTGACAGCAGATAGGCCGGCAGCAGGTTCTGGCCGTTGGCATGCTTGTGGCTGATATGGCGCTTGAGGGTAGAGCGCACATACTCGGTCAGCAGCACCGAGTCTTTTTCTTTCTGACCCCACTCGATCAGCGCCTCGAGGACCGCGCGCAGGTTGCGGATCGACACCTCCTCGGAGACCAGACGCTGCAGGATCTCCGCGATCTTTTGCACAGGCAGCACACGCGTGACCTCGCGCACCAGGTCCGGAAAGCGGGCCTCCATCGCCGACAGCAAGAACTTGGTCTCCTGAATGCCCAGAAAGTCACCTGCATATTTTTTCAGCACGAAGGCCAGGTGGTAGGCCAGCACCTGATCGGAGTCCATGAAGCTCATTCCCGCGCGCTTCATCGCGTCGGCCAAGTCGTCCTTCACCCACAGCGTCGGGATATTCGGAAGGAACTTGTCGCCCTCCTCGTAGGCGATGCCCAGGGCATTGAGGTTGACGACCTGTTCGCGCACCAGCACACAGCCTGGCTGCAGCATCCCCTGGGCCACCGGAATCTCCGACAGCAGCACGCCATAGCTGTGGGCGGGCATGGCCTCATTGAAGCGAAGTTGGATCGTCGGGAACGGAACGCCCAGGTCAAAGTACAGGGCGCGGCGAATCTTGCGCAGTTGCTCGTCCAGTTCGTCGGGTTTGAGCGCGGGGCGCAGGTCGGCCGCCACATCCAGTAGCAAGGGCACGGTGGGCGCGAACTCCTGCGCCCCGTCGCCCTTGGACTTGGGCATCGACTCGCCGGTGGCCGGGTCGACGGCGGCTTCGCTTCCTTCGCCGCTGCGCGCATTCACCGACTTGTCCGGCTTCTTCAGGAGAATCAGCCCGACACTCCCGAGAACGATCGCCAGCGCGATGAAGGTCAGGGTGGGCATGCCCGGGATCAGCCCCATGCCCAGTGCCACGCTGGAGGCGATCACCAGGGCCTTGGGCTGGGCCAACACCTGCGTGCCGATATCGCGTCCGACGTTGCTCGGCCCCTCCCCGCTTTGCACGCGGGTGACGATCATGCCGGCGCAGATCGCGATGAACAGCGCCGGAATCTGCGCGATCAGACCATCGCCGATCGTCAGAACGGAATAGACGCGGGTGGCTTCCCCCAGGGTCAGTCCGCGCTGCAGAGTCCCGATCAGGATGCCGCCCACCAGGTTGACCACCACGATGATGATGCCGGCGATGGCATCGCCCTTGACGAACTTCATCGCGCCGTCCATGGCGCCGTACAACTGGCTTTCTTTTTCGACCAAGCGCCGCCGCCGCTTGGCCTCCTCCATATCAATCGTGCCCGCACGCATGTCGCCATCGATGGACATCTGCTTACCCGGCATCGCGTCCAGCGAAAACCGCGCCGCCACCTCGGCTACCCGCTCCGCCCCCTTGGTGATCACCACGAACTGCACGATGGTCAGGATTAGGAAGACCACCAGACCCACGACCAGATTGCCACCCACCACGAAATTGCCAAAGGTCTCGATGATGTGACCCGCATCGCCTTCCAACAAAATCAACCGCGTGGTGGCAATCGAGATGCCCAGCCGAAACAAGGTGCTCACCAGCAGCACCGACGGAAAACTCGAAAACGCAAGCGGCGACGGCAGGTACATGGCCACCATCAGCAACATTGCCGACCCGGTCATGTTCACCCCAATCAGCACATCCACCAGCCAAGTGGGCAGCGGCAGGATCATCATGAACACGATCGCCACCAGC
>JBIKUT010000313.1:0-3234 GCA_044347465.1 Ramlibacter sp. | reverse complement strand
ACGACTGTTGGTGGAGCGCGCGCTGACGCAGGCGGGCAGTCCCCAGCACCTGCCGCCGGCCCTGGGCGCGCACATCGAGCACCCCGCAACACGCGAGGCGTTTGTGCAGGAGGCTCAGCGCATCGTCGACGGTCCGCCCGACGCCGGACTCAAGCCAGCAGACGACCTGCCTCGACGGTGATACGGCGATCGCAGCGCTGCGCGATGCCGCGATCGTGTGTGACCAGCACCAGCGTTGTGCCCTGCTCGCGATTGAGGTCGAGCATCAGCTGCATCACGGTCTCGCCGGTGGCGAAGTCCAGGCTGCCGGTGGGCTCATCGGCCAGCAGCACCGCGGGCCTCACCACGAAGGCGCGCGCCAGCGCCACGCGCTGTTGCTCGCCCCCCGACAGCACCTTGGGGTAATGCCCCAGGCGCTGGCCCAGCCCGACACGCATCAGCATCTCGGTGGCGGCCTGCCGCGCATCCCGGCGGCCGGCAAGCTCGAGCGGCAGCATCACGTTCTCCAGCGCGGTGAGGTTGGCCATCAGCTGAAAGCTCTGAAACACAAAGCCAATCTTTTGGGCACGCAACTCGGCGCGCGCGTCCTCGTCCAGCGCGAACAGGTCCTGTCCAGCCAAGCGGACCGTGCCGCGCGTGGGCGTGTCCAGTCCGGCAATGATCGACAGCAGCGTGCTCTTGCCCGAGCCGGAGGCACCGACGATGGCCACGGTCTCCCGCGGGGCGAGGGTGAAATCGATATCGCGCAAAATATCGAGCGTGCCCGTCGAGTCGGTGACGGATTTGTAGACGTGCTCGACGGCGATGATGGGGTCAGTCATGCAGGGCTTTGAGTGGAAACGCAGGATCGTGTTGTTGGCGGGTGCCCTGTTGGCACTGGCCGGCCCCGCCGTGGCTGCCTCGCCCGTGCTGCTGGTGGTCGGCGATTCGCTCAGCGCGGAGTATGGCCTCAAACGTGGCACCGGGTGGGTCAGCCTGCTGGAAGCCCGTCTGGCCCAGGAGAAATCACCGGTGCGCGTGGTCAACGCCAGCATCAGCGGCGAGACCACCTCGGGCGGCCGCTCACGCCTGGCCGCCCTGTTGACCCAGCACCAGCCGCGTTATGTGGTGATTGAACTGGGGGGTAACGACGCGCTGCGCGGTCTGCCCCTGGCGATGACGCGCGACAACCTCGGCTGGATGACCCAGGCGGCGCGTCAGGCCGGCGCTCGGGTGCTGTTGGTGGGCATGCAGCTGCCCCCGAACTACGGGCGTGACTATGGCGAGCGCTTCTCCGAGCTGTTCGTGCAAGTGGCCCGACAGCACCAAAGCGCGGTGGTGCCTTTTTTCCTGCAGGGCTTTGCCAACCAGCCCGATGCCGCCCGTTACTTCAAGCCCGATCGCATCCATCCCACCGAGGAGGCGCAGCCGCTGATGCTCGCCACCGTGTGGCCCGAGATTCGCAAGCTGCTCGCCGCCCGCTGAGCCGCCTGCCGCCCGCCCCCTGCTGTCGTGACTGTCCAAACCCTCTCCGCCACCGACGCCATCACGCGCCTGCACGAGTTCAGCGTCGTCATCGACGCGCGCAGCCAATCCGAATACGCGGAAGACCATCTACCCGGCGCTATCAATTGGCCCTCCTTGACCGACGAAGAGCGGCACGAGATCGGCACCCTGTACAAACAGGTCAGCCCCTTCGAAGCGAAGAAGCGCGGCGCAGCCAAGGTCGCGGCCAACATCGCCCGCCACATCGAGCGCGAGGTGCTGGACAAACCCCGCGAGTGGCGGCCCCTGGTCTATTGCTGGCGCGGCGGCAAGCGCAGTGGCTCGCTGGCGCTGATCCTGGACCAGATCGGCTTTCGCGTGCACCTGATCGAGGGCGGCTACAAAGCCTTTCGCGCGGCGGTGCTGGCTGCGATCGCGCCGCAGGTCGCCCGGCTGCAGTTTCGTGTGGTGTGCGGCCCCACCGGCTCGGGCAAGACGCGGCTGCTGCAGGCCTTGCAGGCCCGAGGCGCCCAGGTGCTCGACCTCGAAGGTCTGGCCAACCACCGCAGCTCGGTGCTGGGCCTGGTGCCCGGCCAGCAGCAACCCAGTCAGAAGCATTTCGACACCCGCATCTGGGACGCTTTGCGTCATCTGGATCCGGCAAGGCCGGTGTTTGTCGAAAGCGAGAGCAAGAAGGTCGGTAACGTCGCCGTGCCCGACGCCTTGATCCTGGCCATGCGGGCCAGCCCTTGCCTGAACCTGCAGCTCGATGACGACGAGCGGGTGGCCCTGCTGCTCGAGGACTACGACTGGTTCGTCCACCAGCCCGAGTTTTTCTGCGAACGCTTGGCCGCGCTCACCGAGCTGCGCGGCAAAGAGGTGGTGCAAGGCTGGCAGGAGCGGGTGCGCACGGGTCGCACCCCCGAAGTCGTGCGTGAGCTGCTCGTGCATCACTACGACCCGATGTATGCCGCCTCGATCCAGCGCAACTTCAAGCAGTGGGGTCAGGCCATGCCGATCCGTGCGCGCGACCGATCGGCCGAGGCGATGGACGCGCTGGCCGTTCAGCTGGCGACCTGATCAGGCACCCGGCGCCCGACGCAACTCAATGACTGGGCGCCCCACCCTCCCGCGCCGACGGCGCAGCGGAACGCGGTCGGGTCGCGTCCAGCAGGGCCTGCGCGTTGACCGGGGCGCAGCGCCCCTCGAAGGTGAGCGGGGCCTGGGTCACGCCCATGAGGCGGGCCAGCTTGCCGGCATGGGCTTCAAAGCTGCTGTAGCTCAGAACCGTCTGGCGGGTGTCGTCGGCCAGGACCAGGTGTTTGCGCTGCGACACCGGCAGCATCAGGCCCGACACGGGCTCGGGCGGTAGCACGGTGAAATGCGCGCGCTGACCGGCTGCCAGACCGGCTTGCATCTGCACGGTGGTCTGCTCGTGACACAGCGCATCAAACTGTGGCTTGGCCAGCAGCTCGTCGATCAGCGGCAGGGGCAGCAGGGTCACCAGGGCCAAGGCCTTGATCTCCCACCGCAGAGCCCTCGCGAGCCCGTCGGCTGCGCTGCGATGTGCCACGGCCTCGCCGAGACGGTGGGCGGCCCAGAGACTGATCAAAGCCCAGCCCACGAGCAGCAGCGGCAGCACAAACGAAGCCATCAGCAAGACGCCTTTCCGAGGGGAAGGCGAGGATGCTAGGAGCCGCGGGGCCCCTGGGGCTAACGGGGGGCTGACTGCGTCGCGCCTCCGGGCGCGATCACACGGCTTAGCGCGGC
>JBIKUT010000312.1:0-3246 GCA_044347465.1 Ramlibacter sp. | reverse complement strand
TGCTGTGTGGGTGGAACTCGATGACGGTGGCACCGTGAAGGTGGCGACGGGCGTGACCGAGATCGGCGAGGGCGTGCTCACGGGTCTGTGCCAGATCGCGGCCGACGCGATGGGCGTGCACCCGCATGACATCGTGCTGGCCGATAACGACACCGCGCGTGTGCCCGAGGCGGCGCACGCCGGTGCCACGCGCATGACCTACATGATCGGCAACGCGGTGGCGATCGCCTGCCGCGAGGCCTTCGGCAAGTTTCGTGCGGCGATGGGCGCTTACTGGGAAGTCGCCCCCGAGAGCATCCACGCCCATGCGGGCCAGTGCTGGGTCGAGGGGTCGGCCAGCAAGCGCATGTCGATGGAGCATGCGGTGCATGTCCTCAAGAAAGAGCGCGGCATCGTGATCGTGGGCAGTGGCCTGTTCACCTCGGCGCACACCGCGCTCGATCCGGAGACGGGCGCTGCCACGCCCTGGCAAAGCTATGTCTTTGGCGCGCAGATCGCGGAAGTGGAAGTCGATGACGACACCGGCGAAGTGCAGGTGCTGGGCGTCTGGGCCGCGCACGATGTGGGTCGCGTGGTCAACCCTCAGCAGGTGGAAGGCCAGATCGAAGGCGGCGTGGTGATGGGCGTCGGTCACACCCTGATGGAGGACTACATCCAGGTGGACGGCAAGACCACGACCCCCGGCTTTGCCAAGTACATCCTGCCCACCTCGGTCGACATTCCGCAAGTGACCTCGGTGCTGATTACCGAACCCGATCCCAAGACGCCGCTGGGTGTCAAGGGCATCGGCGAGCCGTCCATCACCCCCACTGCCGCCGCGATCGTCAATGCGATCTACGACGCGGTGGGTGTGCGCATGACGCGTTTACCGGCCACGCCCGAGAGGGTGATGGCCGCATTGCGAGAGAAGCGTGCGACGCCGCAGCCCCTGCGGCGGGCCGCCTGAGTGTGTGAGTGCGGTGCGACATCCCAGCAAGAGTCGATGCGCGCCGGATTTTTTAAGTCCATCAAAACGGAGAGAGACATGAACCTTTTCAAGTTATTCGATCGTCAGAACACCGGCTTCAAGCGGCTGGTCCTGGGCGCAGCCCTGTCGGTCAGCGCGCTGGGTGCTTGGGCGCAGGACTTCCCGGCTAAGCCGATTGAGCTGAACGTTCTGTTCCCGGCAGGAAGCTCGGCCGATGTGGTCGCACGCGTCCTGGCCGAGGGCATGTCCAAGCAACTGGGCCAGCCCGTCACGGTCATGAACCGCCCGGGTGCCGGCGGCGCCATCGGTTACCGCCATGTGCAGGGCCAGCGGCCCGACGGCTACAGCCTGGTGTTCAACTCGAACTCGGTCTCCACGGTCTACTACTCGGGCCAGATGCCTTTCAACTACACGGCCTTCGAGCCGGTGGCCAAGGTCACGTCGGAGCTGCCGGTGTTGGCCGTTCGCAGCGACGCACCCTGGAACAACCTCAAAGAGATGATCGATGCGGTGCGCGCCAAGCCTGGCGCCATCCGCGTGGGCAACTCGGGCTCGGGCAGCTTCACGCACATTTCCGCGGTGGGCTTCTTCACCGAAGTGGGCGGCGATGTCACGCACGTTCCCTTCGGCGCCGCCCAGGTGGTCACCAGCTTGCTGGGCAATCACATCGAGGCCGTGGTCCAGGCGCCTGGCGCGCTGACCGCCCACGTGCGTGCCGGTACCCTGAAGGTGCTGGGTGTGTTGGCCTCGACCCGCGAGCCCGCGTTCCCCAATGTGCCGACGGCCGCCGAGCAGGGCATTCGCTACCAGTCCGATATGTGGCGCGGCATTGCCGCCCCCAAGGGCACCCCGCGTCCGGTCATCCTGAAGCTGGAGGCCGCTCTGCGCAACACCGTCAACAGCCCGGAGTTCCGCGCGCAAGGCGAGAAGTTGGGCTTTCTGGCCGCTTTTGCCCCCGCCGATGATTTCGGTCGCCTGATCGCGGAAGACGACCGCCAGGTGGAACGCGCCATGAGCAAGGCCGGCTTGCTGGTCAAGAAGTAACCCCTCCCTCTGCCCCATGAACGCACGTGCTCCCATGCCCCCGATCGGAATGCCCGGCTTAGACGGGCTCGCTTTGCGGGCCCAGGCCATCGCCCAAGCCGGCAGCCTGCAAAACGCCCTCGATCAGGGTCTGCTTCCCGAACGAATGAGTGTGACCTTGTCCGAGGGCCTGGTCCTCGGGCTGCTGCGACAGGGCGTGAGCAAGTACCTGGCCATCTTCGGGCACGGCTCGACGGATCTGGCCGAGGTGCTTCGCCTCTACACCGCAGCGGGTGTGACCCAGGTCTTCAACTTTCGCAACGAAGTGGAGATGGCGCACGCGGGCACGGCGCTTTCATGGGTCTATCGCGAGCCCTGCGCCGTGGTGACCTCCATCGGACCGGGCGGCATGCAGGCGATGGCGGGTTCTTTGGCGGCAGCGAGCAATGGCGTGGGTCTCTATCACATCTACGGTGACGAGACGACCCACGGCGAGGGCTACAACATGCAGCAGGTGCCCAAGCCCACGCAGCATGTGTACGGGCAGATGACGGCTCTGATGGGGCAGTCGTATGTGTTGCACACGCCGCAGGCGCTGCGCGATGCGCTGCGTCGCGGTACGCAATGTGTGCACCACCCTTACAAGGCCGGTCCTTTCTTCCTGCTGCTGCCGCTGAACACGCAGCCCGCAGTGATCGAGGACCTGCACCTGACCAGCCTGCCCACGCGTCTGCGCGTGTCGCCGCAGGCGGTGGCCGACACCTCCTTGCTGGCTGAGGCGGCGCAGTTGATTCAGAAAAGTCCGCGCATCGTGCTCAAGGCCGGTGGCGGCAGCCGCGAGTTTTCGGCGCAGGTGCGCGCCCTGGCCGAGCGTATCGGCGCGGCGGTGGTGCTCTCGCCCGGCTCGACCGGCGTGATGCCCGACGCCCACTTGCAAAACATGCATGTGGGGGGCAGCAAAGGTTCGATCAGCGGCAATTACGCGATGGAAAACGGCGAGCTGCTGATCGTGGTGGGCTCGCGCGCGGTCTGCCAGGCCGACTGCTCGGGCGTGGGCTATCCGAAGGCCCAGGCCGTCATCAACATCAACGGCGATCTGCTCGATGCCACCCACTACAACCGCACCCTGGCACTGACAGGCGATATCGGCGTGGTGATCGACCAGTTGCTCGCTGCGGTCGGTCCGGTCAAGCCCGACGGCGCCCGCAAGCAATGGCTGGAAGACTGCTGGCAGGCGAAGGTGCGTTGGCGCGCCT
>JBIKUT010000311.1:0-3256 GCA_044347465.1 Ramlibacter sp. | reverse complement strand
CGGAGATGGTGGGCGTGCCGAAAATCTGGGCATTTCCGCCAGCGGCCTCGATGGCGGCCACTGCGGCATCGGCTAGCTTTTGCAGGCCGCTGTTGCAGGGGGTGATGGTGCTGTGGCCGTTGGCCACACCGACCATGGGCTTACCGAAATCGGTTTCCTTGTAGCCCATGCCGTAGTACATGGAACGATTGGGCGCGCGGGACTTGCCCTCGGTGATATTGCTGCTGCGCAAATGCATCTTGATCGGCTTGGTGTCCATGGTGTCTCGTGTCGTTAAATCGGGTCGCGATGGGCCGCAGGAAGGTCGGCCGGCCCATCATTCTCGCATCCGGACGCGGCACAATCGCGCGCATGCTTACCTACCCCCAGATCGACCCGGTCGCCCTCCAGATCGGCCCCTTGGCCATTCACTGGTATGGCCTGACGTACCTGGTGGCCTTCGGGCTTTTCCTGCTGCTGGCGCGCTTGCGCCTTGCGCACGAGCCCTTTGCCTCGGTCACCGGACCGGGTGCTTGGACGGCCAAGGACGTCGAGGACATGCTGTTTCTGGGCGTGCTCGGCGTGATCGCGGGCGGACGTCTGGGCTATATCCTGTTTTACAAGCCGGGCGATTACCTGGCCAATCCGCTGGAGGTCTTGGCGGTGTGGCGTGGGGGCATGAGCTTTCATGGCGGCCTGGTGGGGGTGATCGTGGCGCAGTGGTGGTTCGCCCGTTCGCGCGGCAAGCCGTTCTGGCAGGTGATGGACCTGATCGCGCCTTGCGTGCCCCTGGGTCTGGCCTCGGGGCGCATCGGCAACTTCATCAACGGGGAACTCTGGGGCCGGCCGGCCGACCCCTCGCTGCCCTGGGGCATGGTGTTCCCGCATAGCGGCTCGATGGTGCCGCGCCACCCCTCGCAGATCTATCAGTTCCTGCTCGAAGGCGTGCTGCTGTTCGTGCTGCTGTGGCTGTATGCGCGCCGTCCGCGCGCGTCGGGGCGGGTGGCAGCGGCCTTTCTGGGCGGCTATGGGCTCATGCGCTTCATCGCCGAGTATTTCCGCGAGCCCGACGCCCACCTGGGCGTGCTGGCCCTGGGCATGACCATGGGCCAGTGGCTGTGCGTGCCCATGGTGCTGGGGGGAATAGCCCTGTGGCACCGCGCCGGTCGGCTGCGGGGATAATTCGCGCCGGCGGTGGCCTTGCCGGCTGCCAGCTTCAGACACCCCCAGAAAGAGACAAAAGCATGCATTCCATGAACCGACGAGACATCCTGCGCGCCGCCACTGCGGCCGGCGCCGTGGCCCTGGCGCCCTCGGCACATGCCCAAGGCGCCGCCGGCTGGCCCACCCGGCCTGTGAACATGGTCGTTCCCTTCCCGGCGGGCGGTGGTACCGACGCTTTCGCGCGCCCCCTGTCCGTGCAATTCACCAAGCAGACCGGCCGCCAGTTGGTGGTCGAGAACCGCGGTGGCGCCGGCGGCACGGTGGGTGCCAGCGTGGCATCCAAGGCGGCCCCGGACGGCTACAACATCTTCATGGGCGCGGTGCACCACACCATCGCGCCCTCGATGTACCCCAAGCTCGATTACGACCTTGAGAAAGACCTGATCCCCCTGGTGATGGTGGCCAACGTGCCCCAGGTGCTGGTGGTCAATGCCAAGAACATCAACGTGCCCGACGCCAAGGCCTTCCTGGAACTGGTGCGCAAGAACCCGGGCAAGTTCAACTACGGATCGGCCGGCACCGGTACCTCGCACCACCTGGCGGGCGAGTTGTTCAAGCAGCAGACCAAGACCTTCATCACCCACATCCCCTACACCGGCGCTGGCCCTTCGCTGCGTGACCTGGTGGGCGGGCAGGTGGACATGATGTTCGACGGTCTGGGCTCGTCGGCCGCCCACATCAAGGCGGGCCGCATCAAGGCCCTGATGGTTTCGGGCAACAAACGCAATCCGGCCTTCCCGGACGTGCCCAGCGCCGCCGAAGTGGGCCTGCCCGATTACACCGTGACCACCTGGTACGGCCTGTGGGCCCCCAAGGGCACGCCCGCCGACGCGCAAGCGCGCATCATCGAAGAAGTGCGCAAGGCCGCTGCGAGCGACGAGCTCAAGGCGATCTGGGGCGGGCAGGGGGCCGAGTTCCCCGCGATGAGCCAGCAGCAGTTCGCGGCCTTCATCAACGCCGAGATCAAGCGCTGGGCCACGGTGGTCAAGGCCTCGGGCGCCAAACTGGATTGATGAACCACAACCTGTTTGCCGCCCTGCGGGTGGCCTTCCCCCGCGATCTGGACGGCATCGCGGTCGAGACCGACGACGGCCTGGCCTACTCCTGGCGCGATCTGGACCGCGCCACCGCGATGATGGCCAACCTGCTGGCTTCTCTGAAGCTGCCGGCCGGTTCGCGCATCGCGGTGCAGGCGGAAAAGTCGGTCGAAGCCATGATGCTGTATCTGGCCACGCTGCGGGCCGGCTATGTGTTTTTGCCGCTGAACACCGCCTACCAAAGCGCCGAGATCGAATACTTCATCGGCAACGCCGAGCCAGCGGTGGTGGTGTGCAGCCCGAAGAATTTCGGGTGGGTCAGCAAGATCGCGTTTCAGGCCGGCACGCGCCATGTCTACACGCTGGGCGATGACCGCACGGGCTCGCTGCTCGATCGCGCGGTGCATCACAGCGACCGCCATGCCATCGCCGACAGCGGCGAGGACGATCTGGCGGCCATCCTCTACACCAGTGGCACCACGGGGCGCAGCAAGGGGGCCATGCTCACGCACGGCAACATGCTGTCCAACGCGCGCGTGCTGCGTGACTACTGGGGCTGGCGCAGCGAGAAAGACGGCGGCGATGTGCTGATTCACGCGCTGCCGATCTTCCATGTGCATGGTCTGTTCGTGGCCCTGCATGGCGCCTTGATCAACGGCAGCCGCATGATCTGGCTGAACAAGTTCGATCCCAAGCGTGTGATCGCTCGCCTTCCTGAGGCGACGGTGTTCATGGGCGTGCCCACGCTGTACGTGCGCATGCTGGCCGAGCCCACCCTCACGCGTGAAGCCGTGCGCAACATGCGCCTGTTCATCTCGGGTTCGGCGCCGCTGCTGCTGGAGACTTTCAACGATTGGCAGGCCCGCACGGACCACACCATCTTGGAGCGTTATGGCATGAGCGAGACGGTGATGCTCACCTCCAATCCCTACCTGGCGCAAGACGGCGAACGCCGCGGCGGCACCGTGGGTTTCCCGCTACCTGGCGTGGGCCTGCGCGTGCGCGGCGATGAGGGG
>JBIKUT010000310.1:0-3263 GCA_044347465.1 Ramlibacter sp. | reverse complement strand
AAAGCCGCCGGCCTGGGGCACCAGGTCGAGGAAGGGGTCGTGGGGCTTGGGCAGGTGGGTGTGCACCGCGTCCATCACCTCCTGGGTGGCGTGCGGGCCGGTGACAGCCAGCACCGAGGGATGGACGTTGCGCACCAGGTTGCCGCCCTCGTCGCCCTCGCGGGCGCCCAGGCAGCCGGTGACGATGACCCGGCCGTTCTCGGCCAGCGCCTCGCCGATGGTGTCCAGGCTTTCCTTGACGGCGTCGTCGATGAAGCCGCAGGTGTTGACGATCACCAGGTCCGCGCCCTCAAAGGTCTTGGAGGTCTGATAGCCCTCGGCCGAGAGCTGGGTGAGGATCAACTCGGAATCGGTCAGGGCCTTGGGGCAGCCCAGGCTGACGAAGCCGACGCGCGGTGCCGGCGTGGAAGTCGGGGAGACGGGGGTTTCGCTCATCCCCGTATTGTCCCCGCTAACCCTAGGATCCCGGGCGCTTGCCGCCGAAGGCCCCGAACATCTGCTCGGTCTGCTTCTGGACCTGCTCCTGCAGGGTCTCAAAAAGGCTCTTGGACTGCTCGAGGTAGTTGCCCATGACGCCTTGCATGATGGGGTTCTGGGCGCTGGTGAATTGGGCCCACATCTCGGGCGTGAGAACCTGGGACTGCTCGGCCAGCTGGGCCTGCATGTCGGTAAAGGCCTGCACGTTCTTCTCGAGGTAGTTGCCCATGAAGCCCTGCATGGCGTTGCCATAAAAGCGAATCATGTTGGCCAGCGCCGCCTCGGTGAACATGGGTGCGCCAGCCGCCTCTTCCTCCAGGATGATCTGCAAGAGGATGCTGCGGGTGAGGTCCTCGCTGGTCTTGGCATCGCGCACCACGAAGGGCTGACTGTCCAGAACCAGCTGCTTGACCTCGACCAGGGTGATGTAGCTGGAGGTGTCGGTGTCGTAAAGCCGCCGATTGGGGTACTTCTTGATCACGCGCTGCGCGGGTTTGGCAGCCTGGGGCTTCTTGGAAGGCAATTCGACCGCTCCTGTTGAAGGACGGATTCTAGGAGCCGCTCAGGCAATCCATCCCCGGGATCACCCGGGGGTACGCCCGGGGATAATCCATGCATGAGCACCTGGATCGACGTGGCCTCGGAGGCCGACCTGTTTGACGACTGCGGCATTGCCGTTCCCCTGGCGGGACGCGAGGTCGCCCTCTTTCGCATCGACGGCCAAGTCTGGGCCACGGACAACCAGTGTTCGCACGGCGATGCGCGCCTGTGCGAAGGCTTTGTCGAGGGCCACGAGGTGGAGTGCCCGTTTCACCAAGGGCGCTTTGACGTGCGCACAGGCGCCGTTACCTGCGGGCCCGCCTCCGAGCCGGTCCGCAGCTGGCCGGTGAAGATCGAAGGCGGGCGCGTCTTCCTTCAGGAGACCCCATGACCTTGGATGACCTCTATCCCCTCTACGACGCCGACCGCGGCACGCTGTCGACCGCCGGCCAGCGCAGCTTCCTCCAAGAGGTTCAAGCCCAGGGCCTGACCTATGCGCCCTATGCGCAGCGGGTCGGCCCCGGATTTGCGACCGCCGCCAGCGAACTCAAACGCGCGCTCGACGCCTCGGTGCTACCCGCCTTCCAAGACGTGGTGGGTCGGGTCACTGGCCAGCGCTTCACCCAGACCTATTGCGATGTGCGGCTGTATCCGCAGGGCCAGGAGCTCGCGCAGTGGACCGAGGGCCACTGGGCCGGCGAGCGACTGACGGTGATGGTGGCCTTTGTCTTGTCCATCCCGCCCGATGACAGCCTGGACAGCATGGCCCGCGCGAGCCTGCTGTCGCTGTTCGAAGAATCGTCCTGGGATCCGCAGGTCAAGAAGCTGGGCAAAAAGGGCAAGCTGCGCGAGCGCCTGAACGTCGACAGCATCAACGCCATCCTCAGCGACATGGTGTTCGACGGCTTCAACCCCTACGACCTCGACGGCTTCGAGCTCGAGATCATGATGGACGGTTGCCCGGCGGCCCGCTTCGAGCGCCTGCGTGTCAGCGCGCTGGGCGAGCCCATTCAAAAGGCGCGCAGCACGCGCACGGTCTTCAAGGGCATGCCCGCCCCCATCACCTACGACAACGCCGCCCAGGAAGTGCCGGTGCTGATCGCGGCACTGGCCAAGGCGCTGGGTGTCAAGCACCTGGATCCGACGGCGCTGCAGCCGGGCGATTCGCTCTATGCCCTGATGGGGTTTGACGAAAAGCTCACGCAATCACTGGCCGGCTCCATCCGCATGCACTTTGGCGTGCTGCACGTGGTGGGCGGACCGGGGATGTTCACCGTCGACGACGCGATCATCTTTGCCCAGGACATCCTGGAGTCGCGCCTGGACGATTGAGGCGCACCCTCAGGGGCTGGGCTTGGAAGGCATGGTCGGCGCGCCGCTGGCATGGTGCCCGCCGGCCATCTCCATGATGGCGGAGATCACCAGCACCGCGACGGCCAGACCGGCGGTCAGCATCGAGGCGTTGTCTTTGATGAACGGCGACCAGATCGAGATGATCGCGCCCACGATCCACAGACCGATGAAGTAGCCGATCGCGTGCACGAACAGGCGCGTGAGCCGGCCCACCAGAATGCGAATCGGCTTGATCACGGTGAAGACCAAAAAGGACGCCACCAGGATGCCAATCCCCCACAGCGCGTCAATGTCGCGCTGCTGCGCCTGCACGTACCAAATCACGCCGCCCACCACCAGGCCCACGAAGCCGGCGTAGCCACCGACCGAGGAGTCCTCGGCGCGGCCGTGTGCGGCGGCCTGCTCGGCGCCGGACATGGAGTTCCAGACCGAAATGTTGTGGTGGTAGTTGGCCAAGTCATTCTCGTAATCTGCGAGCGCCTCCATGTAGTGGGCGGTGCAGAAGTTACGGCCGCTGGGAATGGATGCCTGGCATCGGCTGCATTTGCTCATGGTGATCGATTGGAGATGCTCTTCAGATTGCTCATCATAGACATCGCCGCGATCTGCCTTGCGAGACGGCCAAGAGTCCGACTGCGGCTCTACGCGTTCCTTAGTTCGCCTCGTAGGGGAGCGCGCAAATCATAGGATTACCGGGGGCCGTGCGTAGGCCCGTCGCTTGGACGCCCAAAACCAAAAGCCCCTGCGAGCGGGTGGCCTGCAGGGGCTTGTATTTGGTAGGCGCGATTGGACTCGAACCAACGACCCCCACCATGTCAAGGTGGTGCTCTAACCAGCTGAGCTACGCGCCTGGATCTGTTCGAAGCCCACGATTGTAGCAGGGTTCAGGTGCA
>JBIKUT010000309.1:0-3266 GCA_044347465.1 Ramlibacter sp. | reverse complement strand
GCCATCGACCATGGACAGGGCGCGCTCGACCTCGCCACCGAAGTCGGCGTGGCCGGGGGTGTCGACGATGTTGATGTGGGTGCCCTTCCAGCTGACCGCGCAGTTCTTGGCCAGGATGGTGATGCCCCTCTCACGCTCGATGGCGTTGTTGTCCATGACGGTGTCGACCACTTTTTCGTGGTCGGCAAAGGTGCCCGACTGCCGCAGCAGTTGGTCGACCATGGTGGTCTTGCCGTGGTCAACGTGGGCAATGATGGCGATGTTGCGGATTTGCGTGGTGCTCATACGGTTTGCGGTTCTTCTGAACGAATGATTTGCTGGATTTCGAGGGGGCTCAGCAGACGCCCCGGGATCAGTTCGCCACCCTGGATGTGGCCAGTGCCCAGGAGGACTTCGCCAGGTCGTGCCAGACCCGACTCGGGCGCAGGCGGCGGGCCGAATACGGCCACCGCTTGGGTGTTGGGCCAGGCGCCCCGACGGCGCAGGCCACTGAGGAATCGCCCTGCATCCTCCGCGCCCAGCGTGACGGGGGTGTGACCGGCCAGCAAGCTCTCGGGCGGGTGCAGGCGGGCCTGGCGTTCGAGTTCGGGCAAGGCCTCGAGTTCCGCCAGCGTGATGCACTGGTCTACGCCGTAGTGGCCGGTGGCAATGCGACGCAGCGCCGACAGGTGGGCGCCACAGCCCAAGGCCTGGCCGATGTCTTCGCCCAGGGTGCGGATGTAGGTGCCCTTGCTCACGCGGGCCACGATGCGCAGCTGCGGGTGGCCGCCTGGCGTGGGTGTGGTCGGCTCGATCTGCAGGTCGTGGATGGTCACGTCGCGCGGTGCGCGCTCGACCTCTTGGCCCGCACGGGCGTATTCGTAGAGGGCCTTGCCGTCCTTCTTCAGGGCGCTGTGCATGGGCGGCACCTGGCGGATCGGGCCGGTGAACTGGTTGCGGACCACGGCCATCTCGGCGGCGGTGGGCAGCGAGACCGAGCGGGGATCGCGGGCCTCAATCACGTCGCCCTCGGCATCGCCCGTGGACGTGCGCACGCCCAGGACGGCGATGGCCTCATAGGTCTTGTCGGCCTCGAGCTGCAACTGGCTGAATTTGGTGGCGGCACCAAAGCACAGGGGCAGCACGCCACTGGCCAACGGATCGAGCGTGCCCGTATGGCCCGCTTTTTCAGCGCGCAGCAGCCATTTGCATTTCTGCAAAGCGTTATTGCTGCTCAAACCCAGCGGCTTGTCCAGAAGAAGCACCCCATGCACGGGACGCCGAACGATACGTCCCCCACGCTCGTTCACTTCGTGTAACTCACTGCCCCCTGAGGGGGCCCTCGCGCCTTCGGGCGGCCGGGCGGCGCGAGCGACCCGTGCCCGTGGTTCGCTCATACTCAGACCTCCGAGTCCTTGGAACGCGAAGCGACGGCCCGCGCGATCAGCGCGTTCATGTCGGCGGCCCGCTCGGTGGTGCGGTCAAACTGGAAGTGCAGGGTCGGCACGGTGTGGATATGCAAGCGCTTGAACAGGCCGTTGCGCAAAAAGCCGGCGGCCTGGTTCAGGGCCTCCTGCGTCTCCTGCGGCTCGCCCACGAGCACGCTGAAAAACACCTTGGCGTGCGCGTAATCGGGCGTGACCTCGACCGCCTGGATCGTGACCATACCCACCCGCGGGTCCTTCAACTCGCGGGCGATCAACTCCGTCAGATCGCGCTGGATCTGGTCCGCCACCTTGAAGTTGCGGTTGGGAGTGGACGATTTCTTCGCGGGCACGGCGCACTTCGACCGACGCTTTACAGCGTACGAGCGATCTCCTTGACCTCGTAGAACTCCAGCTGGTCGCCCTCTTTGATGTCGTTGTAATTGCGCAGCTTGATACCGCACTCGAAGCCTTCTTTGACTTCTTTGACATCGTCCTTGAGGCGGCGCACCGACTCGACGTCGCCGGAGTAGATGACGACGTTGTCTCGCAGCAGGCGGAACTTGCAGTTGCGCGTGACCTGGCCCGAGGTGATGTACGAGCCCGCCACCGTGCCGATCTTGGAGGCCACGAACACGGTGCGGATTTCCGCGGTGCCCAGGGCCTCTTCCTTCTGCTCGGGGGCCAGCATGCCGGACATGGCGACCTTCAGCTCGTCGACCGCGTCGTAAATGATGCTGTAGTAGCGGATATCGACGCCATTGCCTTCGGCCAGCTTGCGCGCGCCGGCATCGGCCCGCACGTTAAAGCCGATCACCACGGCCTTGGAAGCGATGGCCAGGTTGATGTCGGATTCGCTGATGCCGCCCACGCCGGTGTAGACCATCTGCACCTTCACCTCGGCGTTGGACAGTTTCTGCAGCGACTGCGACAGCGCCTCCTGCGAACCCTGCACGTCGGCCTTGATGATGATCGGCAGGGTCTTGACCTCGCCGGCGCCGATGTCGGCGAACATGTTCTCCAGCTTGGCGGCCTGTTGCTTGGCCAGCTTGGTGTTGCGGAACTTGCCGGCGCGGTAGGTGGCGATCTCACGGGCGCGACGTTCGTCGGCCAGCACCATGAATTCGTCACCGGCCTGCGGCACTTCGGTCAGGCCCTGGATCTCCACCGGGATGGAGGGACCGGCCGACTTGATCGCCTTGCCGTTTTCATCGAGCATGGCGCGCACGCGGCCGAAGGTCTGGCCGGCCAGCACCACATCGCCCGCCTTGAGCGTGCCCGATTGCACCAGCACCGTGGCCACCGGGCCCCGGCCCTTGTCCAACTGGGCTTCGATCACCAGGCCCTTGGCCGCCGCTTCCACGGGGGCCTTGAGTTCCAGCACTTCGGCCTGCAGCAGCACTTGCTCGAGCAGATCGTCGACGCCCTGACCCGTGCGGGCCGAGACGCTCACGAAGGGCGAGTCACCGCCGTAGTCCTCGGGCACCACTTGCTCGGTGACCAATTCCTGCTTGACACGCTCGGGGTTGGCTTCGGGCTTGTCGATCTTGTTGACCGCCACCACGATGGGAACGCCCGCCGCCTTGGCGTGCTTGATCGCTTCCTTGGTCTGGGGCATGACGCCGTCATCGGCCGCCACCACCAGGATCACGATGTCCGTGGCCTGAGCGCCGCGGGCACGCATGGCGGTGAACGCCTCGTGGCCCGGGGTGTCCAGGAAGGAGATCATGCCGCGCGGTGTCTCGACGTGATAGGCGCCAATGTGCTGCGTGATGCCGCCCGCTTCGCCCGCCGCCACCTTGGCGCGGCGGATGTAATCGAGCAGCGAGGTCTTGCCGTGGTCGACGTGACCCATGACGGTGA
>JBIKUT010000022.1:0-12314 GCA_044347465.1 Ramlibacter sp. | reverse complement strand
CAGGGCCAGCGTCGCGACCAAGGCGAGCCAGACCCAGCCACTGCTTAAGGTTCGGAAATCTCGATTCAGGATGCCCTTGGGCCAGGGCGGACGCAGGGTCAATGCCACGCCGCCGTACGCGATGCACGACACCGCGGCCACCAGCAGGCCCACCCCCAGTACGAGATTGACCCCGTAGGTCAGAACGCCCAGGCCACTCACGCCGATCAGGTAGGCCACAGCCAGACCCGCTGCGCCCGGCCACGCAAACGTCATGAAGGCCCAGGCCAGCGGCGCCCACCAGCGCAGGCTCGCGTGAGAGGGGTCCTTCCCGGTCATGGTCTCGAGGCCCACCAACCACACCAGCAACACCGTCACCCCATAGGCGATCATGGCGCCTATCGAGGCACTGGGCATGTCAATCAGGGGGGCCTGCCACAGGGTGTAGGCGCCGGCCAGCGCGCTGAAAAGCGAGGACCAGACCACCCGGCGGGCTCGCCGATCGCCGAGCGCGCGGTCGCCTTCGGGGACAGGCACGGGTGCAGGAGCCGGCTCCGTGCGTTCCTTCTTTTCACGCTCGGCTCTTTCACGTTCGGCTCGCGCGCGCTCCAGGGCCGCGCGGTCGGCCGCCTCGCGGGCATGGAAGTCCTTGCGCGCCTGCTCCTCGCGCGCGCGCTCGGCGGCTTCCTTCTCACGCTTTCGGCGCTCGCGAGCGGACTCTTTCTCACGCGCCTGATCGGCCAGGGCCGACATCGCATCAGCCTCGAACGCGATACGGCCCGTTTTCGCAAAGACAGCCTGCGAGGCACAGGGGCGCTCGCCCGTCGTGCTCATTCCTTCCGGAAATTCCTGCAGGCAGGCCGAACAGGCCACGCTCTTGTAGTCCAAGGCATCGCACACCTCGCAGGGATGGGGCGCGTTGTGCTCGGAGCACAGAAGCGCCGCACCACATTGCGTCTTCAGGCCCCCGAGGCGGGTTAACTCCGCAGCGT
Organism: Ramlibacter sp.; assembly: GCA_044347465.1. Lineage (GTDB taxonomy): Bacteria > Pseudomonadota > Gammaproteobacteria > Burkholderiales > Burkholderiaceae_C > Ramlibacter. The sequence continues at coordinate 11,343 of JBIKUT010000022.1, read as the reverse complement.
CGAGGCTACGCAGCTCAGTGGTCATGGGCGCTGCCCTCAGGTGTTGTCGCTGTCACCCCAGGCATCGGTGCTGACCCACTGGTCTTGCCCAAACAGCGCGCGCTCGTACTTCTCCTCCAGGGCGCCCTGGAGGCTGGACACGCTGATGCTCTTGCCCATTTGTCCGAGCAAGGTGCGAAAGTCCACGCCCGTCAGACCCTGCCCGCCCACGTCCTCGATCTCAGACCCGTTGGCCTCAGACAGTTGCTGCGCGGCATCCGAATACGGCATGGCGCAAAACAGCTTGATGCGGCGCGCATGGAGCTTTTCCACGATGCGCGGAATGAATTCCTTGATCGCGGTGCGCTGCGCACCGGCCTCGAGCTTCTCGTCGGAGAACAGGGCCACCACGCGCTTGGTGGTGCTCACGGGGCCAAAGGGATGGTCCAGCGCAATGTCCAGGGCCACCAGGTTGTCTTCGTCGCCGCCCACGGTGAGGCTGTTCAGGCGCTCGATCACCTTGTCGGTGTTGTCGGTGAGGAACTCGTACTGTGAGGAGCCGCCATACAAGGCGCCGATGGACTCGGTGGTGCCGGCCAAGGTCTCGGGACGATAGCTCACACCCTCCTGGGTGGCCGAGGCGCTCAAGGCCACCAGACCAAATCGCACCTTGGCCACATGGCCTTGCATGGGCTTGATCAATTCCTTCAGATGGCTTTTGAGTTGATCGATGCAGTGACGCATGCTGGAGCTGGTGTCGATCACCAGAACCAGATCAACCTGGGTGGGGGATGCCATGGGGATTACTCCTTGGAGGGAAGGGGTTGTGCAGTTTCGTTTGCCGTCGCGTTCGCCGTCGCGTTTGCATTTGCGGGCGCAGTCTCAGGCTCAGGGGGAAGCGGCTCGCCGCGCAGCATCGCCAGCTCGCCACGGTCCACGGGCACCGGAATGACCTGGGGCACCGAGCCCGCGACGCCCTGCCCCAGGTGCAGGTGGTCGCTGTACTTGCCCGTGATTTCATCGACGCCCATGCCCAGAAGGGTCACGGCGCGATTGATCTTGTAGGTCGGATGCAGCTCGAAGCCGTTGGCCGGGTGCTCGTGACCGGTAAGCAAGTGGGTGACGGGGAACCAATCGGGTTTGAGCTGGCAGAAGGCCTCGAAATCCTTGAAGCCGTATTGGGAGCCACTGGAGTAACGGTCAGGCAGTCGCTTGGGCGCTCGGTTGATCCGCGTCCAGGTGAAATCCTTCAGGCAGGCCTCGGAGTTGAGCCACTCCAGGAAGGCCGGTTCGTCCGCCATCTCTTGCCCCTGCACCTGCAGGTCTGACAAGGGGAAGCCGCCATGCGTTGCCAGCATGCCGTCGGGGAACAGGAGGGCCCGAGGCAGCTGCGCCGCCATCGTGACGAAGAAGCGTCCGATGCGCTGGCGCGTCCCGGAGAAGGTGTCCTTCGCATTCAGGTCATGTAGCAACTCGGCCGGGCTCACCTTGGAGGTGAACACGCCCTGCTCGTTGAAGGAGAACGCGATGTCGTGGTTGCCGGCGATCCAGGCCAGTCGACCCGGATGACGCAGACCCCACTCAAGCAACAAGAAGATGCACTCAAACGGCATGTCGCCGCGATCCACCATGTCGCCCAGGAACAGAATGCGGCAGTCCGGCCGCAAGGCCTCAGCCCGGCGCAACAGGGTGTGCAGGGCGTAGAAGTCGCCATGCAAATCGCCGATGAAGAACCATCCCTCCATCGCCCCCACCTGCTCCGACGTGAGTCGAGCGACCTTGTGCTTCTGAGCGAAATGCAGCAAGGGGAAGGGCTTGTCTGCGGTCGGCACGAGCAGGCGACGCTCGAGGTCCGCCAGCAACGTCGGCATCGCCAGGCGAATGCGGTGCAGCTCTTGGTCTGCGTGCTCGCAAGTGGGAGACATGCTGCGCCCCCCCCTCAACCCAGGCGCACGATCAGGGGCAGCTTCTCGATGCCCTTGGCCGAATTGCCGACCGCGATGCGCATGCCGTCACGCAGCTCGGTGGGGCCCGTGAGCTTCTTGCCATCGAGCAAGGTCTCATTGGGGGTGCCCGGCACCGGACTGATGGCCCAGGCCTTGCCGTCGAGCTTGTGGATCTTGAACTGCGGTGACTCCATGAACTGGGCATCGGGGCTGACCGGCTTGAGCATGCTGCGGCCCACTGCCGTCTCGATGCGCATCTTGAGCACGGACTTGCCTTCGAACAGCAATTCAACGCCGCCACTGGCCGCCTCGGCGGCGGGTGCTGGGGCTGGCGCGGGAGCCGGACGCGGCGCGGGCGCAGGAGCTGGCGCCGGCTTGGGGGCCGGGGCCGGTGCAGGCGCGGGTGCCGGCGTGGTCGGCGCTTGGCCCGCCGGGCCCATCCCCAGCAAGGCGTTCTTCAGGTCCTCGGCCGTCGGGCGCTTGGCCGCTTGCGGATGCAGCGCCCGATTCACCAGATCTTCGAGGTAGGCGGGGTTATTGACCTTGTCGATGCCCCGCGGCAGCTTGAAGGCTTTGAAATCGCCGGCGTTGACCGCCTTGGCCAGCACGGTGTCATCGCCCCGCTTGCCGGCATAGGGGTGGTGACCCGCCAGCAACTCACAGAGCATGATCGCGCAGGTGAAAACGTCGGAGGCCTCGATCGGCACTTCCTGTCGCAGGTGCTCGGGCGACATATAGCCCGCCGTGCCGATGTAGCCCATGCCCTGACCGTGCCAGGGGGCGCGACGGTCCGAGAAGATCGCCCAATCCATGTCGATCACCTTCAGGGTGAAGGCGCCCGCGCGCAAGGGATTGGGAATCAGCAGCAGGTTGTCGGGCTTGAGGTCGGTGTGGACGATCTTCTGCTTATGCAGCGCGCCCATGGCCATCATCATCACGCGCGCGAACGAGACCCGCTCGTCCCAGCGCGCATCGGGGCCGGCCTTGGACAGCTCCTCGAGGTAGTCGGTCAGGGGCTTGCCGCCGTCGATGAACTCGAACACCTGATGGAAGGTGCGGTTGGCGCGGCCCTCGGTGCCCTCGAAAAAGTCGAGGAAGCCGTAGCAGTAACCCCGCAGCCCGTCGTGCGCATTGACGCGGCGTTTGAGTTCCTGCTGGTGGTCGACAAAGCCCGTGTACCAGGGCAAGGTGATCGTCGGCGCGAAATAGCGCTTGAGGAACACCGGCCGCCCCCGTGCCGTGGACGAGGCCTTCGCTGCGTGCGCAAAGGCACCCTGACTCAGTACCTTGTCGACGACATAGCTGTCGATCCCGGACTTGATCTTTTCACCGGCTCCGAACTTGATCGGCATGGGGGGTCGTCTGCTAAATCAGAGCGTGGGAACGGCGGCCGAGGCCGACACCGACTTGGCCAGGGCTTCCATCACCTTGCGGAAGTTGGCCGCGTTGCTGGTGTAGTCCTTGAGGGCCTGCACGGGGTTGTCGCCCAGAGCGCCCACCGGCTCCCACTCGAGGCCGTTCATCATGCTCAGGTCGGTGTAGCAAGGCGCTTCGGGCGCGTACAGGATGACCTTGAGCTTGTTGGCCATGCAGGCCTGAATCAGGTCATTGACCGCGCCGGTGGAGCCGTCAGCGGCCTTGAAAGACGGCTTGCAGCTGGCGTCGGTGAACACCACCACCACACGGGCGGCGTCGTGACGATGGCGCCAGCCCGTGGGCAGGGCCTGGGCGCCCTTTTCGGCAGACGACCATTGGGTCAGCATGTACATGGCATCGAGCAGCGACTCGGGCTCGTCGCCGCCGCCTTTGGCCTCCAAGGCCGCCAGTTGCGACTTGACCTCGGCGATGTCGGTGGAAAAGGGGTTGTCCACCAGCCACTGCGAGCCATCGGCATCGCGATCGCGGTAGCCGACCACGCGAATGCGCCAGTCTTTGATCTGGATGCCGCCGTTGGCATCGGGCGTGGCCAGGGTGTCCACGAAGGTGGCGATGTTCTGGGTGACGGCCTGAATGCACTCCTTCATGCTGCCGCTGGCGTCCAGCAGAAACACGATATCGGGGATGCCTTTTTTCTTATCGAGTGATTCCTGGGTCATGGGGGCTCCTGGGGGCTTTGTTGATCAACTTGGCCAGTATAGGTCAGCACCCGTTTCTCGCAGTGGCTAGCGGGCTACTGGCGCGGGGGCATTCGCCAATTAGTCCACTGAAAAGCCCCCCATTTCCTTCGTCAGTTTAATAATCGCCTGCCGAGCATGAACCTGTCGCATTTTCGAAATAGCGAAATGCAATGCAGCACCGAGCCCCTGGCCACCGCCCTGGCGCGCGTGGCCACCTGAGGAGACCGTATGTTCAAGAAGTTCCTGATCTTCGTCGAGACCTGGGGCTTGACCTTCCTGGTCGCCCTGCTGGGCGGCAGTTTCGTGCTGGCAGTGCGCGAGCTGCTGCAAGCCGACCCCGCGCCTGCGATGCTGGAGGCCATCATTCAGGTCGCAAAGTCCGATGCGGACAGCGCCGAGGGATGGACCGGGCACATGCATCTGCTTTTGAATGTCACCCTGGCCTGGGCCGCGGTGCGCGTTTACATGGCGACGGCTGGATTGAAGTGGGACCACTTCTCCGCCCGCTGGCTGGTGCGCTCCCACGTGGTGATCGTGGCAGGCCGGCCCGACGCGGAGGCGACAAATTCGCCCGGCATGCCGGACAAGACGGCGCTGGCGCTGGAACTGGCGCTGGCCATCGCCCCGGGTGAGCGCGTGGTGCTGGCCCTGCCCGACATCGACGAGGGCCAGCGCAGTCGCCTGTGGCAGGCCGGCGTTCGCGTCATCACCGACCGACTCCCGAGTGACCAGCTGCTGACGGCCACGGGCGCCAGCCGGGCCCGCATGCTGATCGCGATGCGCGACGACTACGGTCAAAACATCGCCCTGACCCATGCGGCGGTCTCACCGTCCACCGACAACCCGCAGATGGAAATCAAGTGCCTGATCGAGCCGCTCTCGGTGCGGCGTGAGTTCAAGCTAGAGGATTATTTCGACGAGCGCGCACGGCCGCAGATTCGCGTCTTCTCCGAGCCAGAGCTCGTCGCGCGCCGCCTCGTCCAGTCCTTCCCGCCCGACGCACCTGTAGCCCAGTCGGAAAGCGAGGGCGTGCACGTGATCATTGTGGGCCTGGGGTCGGTGGGCCAATCCATCCTGGTGCAGCTGGCGCGCCAGGGGCACTACCGCAGCGGCAAGAAGCCCAAGGTGACGGTGGTGGACCGCTCGGTCGGTGACCGCTGGCGCGAGGCGCGCGAGGCCTACCCCGCCTTGGAGCGCTGGCTACAGGTCGAAAAAGAGGAAACCCGCTTCGAGGCTGTGGGCCCGCAGCAGATCCAGAAGTGGCTCACCGACGAACGTCCGGTCACGGTCGCCTATGTGTGTACCAAAGACGAAATCGTCAACCTGCGCATCGCGCGGATGCTGCTCGAGGGCATCAAGGAGCAGCCCCGGCAGGACCTCGCGGGCGCCGCAAAGGTGGTGGCGTTGGATCCGGCCGGCGGCTGCGTGCTGGCGGACTTCGCGGCCCACGGCGGGCACGAGGGGCGCTTCCAGCTGTTCTCGCTGGTGAGAGGGTCGGAGGGTTTCCTCTCCGAGATGGACGACACCCGCGCGCGCCAGTTTCATGACGACTACTGCGCCAGTGACAACGAGCGGGTGCGCAAACAGCCCGGGGCCGCGCCGGCACCGGCCAACAAGCCCTGGGAGCAGCTGCCCGAGACGCTGCGCAACGCCAACCGAATGACGGCGGACCACTTCGACGTGAAGATGCGCGCCATCGGCTGCCATGTCGTTCCCCGAGGGGAGGTCGAGGGTAAGCACGCCACGCTGACCCCGCAGGAGGTCGAGCTTCTGTCGATCATGGAACATAACCGTTGGTGGGCCGACCGGGCCCTGGATGGGTGGACGCTGGGTCCGCGCAAAGACGCGAACAAGGTTCACCCCAACATGGTTCCCTACGAGGAACTTGACGAGGAAGCCAAGCAGAAGGACCGCAACTTCGTGCTGCACATGATCAAGGTGCTGGAGAAGGAAGGACTGCTTGTGGTGCGCGACACCCCCACATGAGGTCTTTCGACTGCCCCGCCCGCGTAGGTCCAGATGGCATCCGTCATCGGGGTTACACAGTGAGCGCTCAAACTGAACTCGACCCGGTGTCATCTGCAGGCGATCGAGCGGCGCAAGCGCCCGACACCGCGTGAGAGTGTGATGCGGGCCGTCCATCCAGGTCTCGATCCCGGGCCCGACAAACGTGAAACAGGAGTACTGATGTTCAAGCCTTTGAGAACCATTGCCCGCGCCGGCTTGCTGGCCCTGGGCTTCGCCGCCACAGCAGCCATGGCCCAGACCGCCATTTGCTACAACTGCCCGCCCGAATGGGCCGACTGGGGCTCGCAGCTGCGCGCCATCAAGGCCAAGACCGGCATCACCGTGCCGCCGGATAACAAGAACTCGGGCCAGTCGCTGGCCCAGCTCGTGGCCGAGAAAGCCAGCCCGGTGGCCGACGTCACCTACCTGGGCGTGACCTTCGGCATCCAGGCGCGCAAGGAAGGCGTGGTCACCCCCTACAAGCCGGCCACCTGGAATGACATCCCCAACGGCCTGAAAGATCCCGACGGCAACTGGTTCACCATCCACTCGGGCACCCTGGGCTTCATGGTCAACGTCGACGCCCTCAAGGGCAAGGCCATTCCCCGCTCCTGGGCCGACTTGCTCAAGCCCGAATACAAGGGCCTGGTGGGCTACCTGGATCCGGCCTCGGCCTTCGTCGGTTATGTCGGCGCAGTGGCCGTCAATCAGGCACGTGGCGGCACGATGGACAACTTCGGCCCCGGCATCGACTACTTCAAGGCCCTGATGAAGAACGAACCCATCGTTCCCAAGCAGACCTCGTACGCGCGCGTGCTCTCGGGCGAGATTGCGATCCTGCTCGATTACGACTTCAACGCCTACCGCGCCAAGTACAAGGACAAGGCCAACGTCGAATTCGTGATTCCCGCCGAGGGCTCGGTCGTGGTGCCGTATGTCATGAGCCTGGTGAACAAGGGCCCCAACGCCGACAACGGCCGCAAGGTGCTCGACTTCGTGCTCTCCGACGAAGGTCAGGCCATCTGGGCCAATGCCTATCTGCGCCCGGTGCGCGCCAGCGCCATCCCGAAAGAGGTGCAGGCCCGCTTCCTGCCCGCCAGCGAATACGCCCGTGCCCGCACCGTGGACTACGGCAAGATGGCCGAAGTGCAAAAGGCTTTCTCCGACCGCTACCTGAAGGAAGTTCGATAAGGTGAGTGCCGCCGCGCCCGTGACCGCCATTGCGGGCGACGCTGGCGCGGCGAAGGTGAGGTGGCAGCTGGCGTGTATCGCGCCTGCGGTCGCCTTCTTCGCCGCGTTCTGGCTGCTGCCCATCGTGCGGCTTGTCGCCTTGCCGGCCGACAAGGGCTGGCAGACCTATTTCGTGGTTCTCACTGAGGCCAAGTACCTCACCAGCCTGCTCAATACCCTGCTGCTGTCGCTGGCCGTCACCGCGCTCACGCTGGTGCTCGGAGCGGCGGTCGGCATCTTTCTGGCACGCACCCGCTTCACGGGCCGACGTGTGCTGATTTCGCTGCTCACGCTGCCCCTGTCGTTTCCGGGTGTGATCATCGGCTTCTTCGTCATCCTGCTGGGGGGACGACAAGGTGCCATCGCCACCTTCGCCGACTCCATGGGCCTGGGCCGCTGGACATTTGCCTATGGCTTGCTCGGGCTGTTCCTGGCCTACCTGTATTTCTCGCTGCCACGCGCCATTGCGTCCTATGCAGCGGCGGCCGAGGCCATGGACCGCGCGCTCGAAGAAGCCGCGCGCTCGCTGGGCGCATCGCGCTGGCACATCATTCGCGACGTCTGGCTACCCGAACTCGCACCCACCACGCTGGCCTGTGGCGCCATCGTGTTTGCCACCGCCATGGGCGCATTCGGCACCGCCTTCACACTGGCCAGCAAGTTCGAAGTGCTCCCCATCACCATCTACAACGAGTTCACCAACTACGCCAACTTCGCGCTGGCGGCTTCGCTGTCCATCACGCTGGGCCTGGTCACCTGGGCGGCGTTGGCCATCGCCCGCAAACTGGGTGGCACCGCCGCCTTGGGGGCCTGAGCATGACCGCACCTTCGAGCGCACCGCGCGCCCCCTTCTTGCTGGCCCTGACACTGCTGGTCGCGGTGTTCATGATCGGGCCCGTCCTGCTGTCCGTCTCCGCCGGCCTGATGCAAAACTACAGCACCGGTTGGCGCAGCGGATTCACCCTGCGCTGGCTCGGCGAGGTCTGGGAGAACTACGGCTCCACGGTGCTCGCCTCCATCCTGATCGCCACCGCCGCCGTGATCGGCAACGTCCTGATTGGCGTGCCCTGTGCCTATGCGCTGGCCCGCTCACGCCGGCGCTGGACCGCCTGGTTCGAGGAACTGATCACGCTGCCCGTGGCCGTACCGGGCTTGGCCACCGCGCTGGCCTTGATCCTGGCCTATGGCCAGCTACGCAGCTTCCGCCAAAGTTTCCTGTTCGTTCTGGTGGGCCACATGGTCTTCACCCTGCCGTTCATGGTGCGCACGGTGGCTGCGGCGTTTCGTCGCCACGAACTCATCGCCCTCGAAGAAGCGGCTTCCACCCTGGGGGCGTCCTTCACCCAACGCTTCATGGGCGTGCTGGTCCCCGCGGTCTTTCCCGCCATCGTCAGCGGCGCGCTGATGGTCTTCACCCTGTCCATTGGCGAGTTCAACCTCACCTGGATGCTGCACACCCCCCTCACGCGCACCCTGCCGGTCGGACTGGCCGACAGCTACGCGTCGATGCGCATCGAGATCGGCTCGGCCTACACCCTGGTGTTCCTGGTCGTCGTCCTGCCCCTGCTCTGGCTGCTGCAACTGGCCGCCTCGATCACCGAGAAGCGTTATGGAACTTGAACGCACCCCCATCACCATCCGCCAGTGCGCGAAGACCTATCCCGACGGCACGCGCGGCCTGCGCCCCACTGACCTGGACATCGAGCCCGGTGAAGTGCTGGCCCTGCTCGGACCTTCGGGCTGTGGCAAGACCACCCTGCTGCGCATCGTCGCTGGCCTGGAAACGCCCGATGCCGGCACGCGCATCCTCTTTGGCCAAGACGACGTCACGCACATCCCCGTCGAACAACGCGGTATCGGCATGGTGTTTCAACACTACGCACTGTTCCCGCAAATGAATGTGGCAGCCAACATCGGCTATGGCCTGCGCATACGCGGCACGCCCGAAGCCGATGTCCGACGCAGCGTCGGCGAGCTGATTGAGCTCGTGCGCCTCACGGGCCTGGAACACAAGCGCCCGGCCGAACTCTCGGGCGGCCAGCGCCAACGCGTGGCACTGGCCCGTGCCATCGCGGTGCGCCCCCGTGTGCTGCTGCTGGACGAGCCGCTCACCGCGCTCGATGCCAAACTCAAGGAGTCGCTGCGCGACGAACTCGCCGACTTGCTGCGGCGCCTGCACATCACCGCCATCCATGTCACCCACGACCAGCATGAGGCCATGTCCATCGCCGACCGGATGGCGGTGATGCAGGCGGGCCAGGTGATTCAGATCGGCACCGCCGAGGACCTGTATCGCGCGCCGCGCCATCCTTTCGTCGCCAGCTTCTTGGGCCGGGTCAATGCGGTGCGCCTGGTGCAAGGGGACGGCGGCGCGTCGGGCATTCGCCTGGGCGGGCTGTGGCTGCCGTTCGCGCCCGTAGCGCCCATCGACGCACAAGACCCTGTGCTGCTGCGCCCCGAGGACATTCAGGTCACGCCGGCACAGGACAGCGCCGTGCGCGTGAGCCACCGCGTCTTCCTGGGCGATCGCACCCACTTGCGCGTGAGCACGCCCGAGGCGGGCGAGTTGCTGGTGGATGCGGCCCGTGACTGCCCCTTGCGCGTGGGCGATGCCGTGACCCTGTCCATCCAACCGAGCGCCCTCATGGCGTGTGGAAAGCCCCAATGACCACCTTCCTCTATCAAGTCACCGACCTGCATATCCGCGAACCCGGACGCAAGGCCTATGGCCGCCTGGACACCGCGCCGTACTTGAAGCTCGCCGTCGAGACCATCGCGCGCTGTCCGCAGCCGCCCACCGCCGTGGTGCTCACGGGTGACCTCACCGACTTCGGGCGCGTCGCCGAATACGCGCATCTGCGCGCGCTGCTCGAAGGCCTGACGTGTCCGTATTTCCTGCTGGCGGGTAATCACGACGAAGCCGATACCTTGCGCGCGGCGTTTCCCGAGCACACCTATCTGGGCACCTCGGGCCCCTTGCAGTATTCCGTGCCGGTGGGTGACCTGCAGCTGATCGCGCTGGACACCACCGTGCGCGGTCAAAGCCATGGCGCGCTCGACGCGCAGCGCCTGGACTGGCTCGCGCGCGAGCTGGATCGGGCATCGCACCGCCCGGTGGTCATTGCCATGCACCACCCGCCCTTCACCACGATGATCGGGCACATGGACAAGATCGGGCTGCTCCAGGGCCGGGAAGAACTGGCCCGCATCGTCTCGCAGCATCCCAATGTCGAACGCGTGATCTGCGGCCACCTGCACCGGGCCATCGACGTGCGCTTTGGCGGCACCCTCGCCTCCACTTCGCCGGCGCCCGCCCACCAGGTGGTACTGGACCTGGATCTGGACGCGGCGTCGCAGTGGAACCTGGAGCCCGGTGGCTTTCGCATCCACGCCTGGTGCGAAGGCCAAGGCTTGGTCACCCACACCCTGCCTGTGGGGCAGTTTGAGGGGCCCTACCCCTTCCACATGGGTGGCGCGCTGATTGACTGAGCGCGCCGACCGGCCCTCAATCCAGCGCCCCTGGCTGCAGGCAACAACTGAGCTTATCCCCACGGAATGACTGGTCGGGGAAAATCCCGACTGCCCGGTCACTTTAACAACTGCTCTAATACGCGGTTGTTGTGAACTTTCGGGTCTGCCTTATTCAATAAGTCAGGTAGCCCCGCCAAACAGGAGACACCATGGTCCAGTCCACCCGCCGCACCCTGATCAAGGGCGCCGCCGCCGCCGTCGGCACCCTGTCCATCGCCCCCAGCCTGCTGGCCCAAGCGGGCCCGGTTCGCATTGGCTACACCATGTCCCGTACCGGCCCCTGGACCGGTGGCGCCCAGGTGAGCCAAGAGCCCAACTACCTGCTGTGGGCCGAGCAGCAAAACGCCGCGGGCGGCCTGAACGTCAAGGGCACCAAGCGGATGATCGAGCTGATTAGCTCCGACGACCGCAGCGACACCGAGACCGTGGTGCGCACCTACGAAAAGCTCATGGGCAGCGACAAGGTCGATCTGGTCCTGCCGCCCTGGGGCAGCAACGCCAACTTCGCAGTGGCTCCCCTGGCCAATCGCTTT
>JBIKUT010000308.1:0-3286 GCA_044347465.1 Ramlibacter sp. | reverse complement strand
AGGACCGCGCCGGCCAAGTCGACCTGGGCCATCACCCAGCCGCCGAAGATGTCGCCGTTGGCGTTGGTGTCGGAGGGCAGGGGAATGACCTTCAAGACCAGTTCCTGGTCGGTGGGCAGGTCCACGGCCGGTGCATGTTGCCGGCTCTGGGAATCGCCGGGGGAATCGGTCATCGAGGGCTCCTTTGGGTTCGAAGAATACAGCCTGCGCCGAGGCCTCACAGGAGGAGCGCACAATCCTTGGTTGTCTCACTGAAACTTGGATCCCCCTCGATGCGCCACGCTGGCGACCTTGCCGCCCCCGCTGCCCCGTCCACCCGTACCGGCGCGCCGCCCCCTCGGCGCAGCGACTGGATGACCCTGCGTCGCCTGGCGCCCTATCTGTGGCAATACCGCTGGCGCGTGCTGGCGGCCTTGGCCTTCATGGTGGGCGCCAAGTTGGCCAACGTCAGCGTGCCCCTGTTACTCAAGGACTTGGTGGACAGCATGACCCCCCGGGCTGACCTCAGTGCCGCCTTGTTGGCGGTGCCGGCCGGCCTGCTCCTGGGCTATGGCCTGCTGCGTCTGTCGACCTCGCTGCTGACCGAATTGCGCGAACTGGTATTCGCCAAGGCCACCCAAGGGGCCGCGCGCAGCATCGCCCTGGAGACATTCCGCCATCTGCACGCGCTGAGCCTGCGCTTTCACCTGGAGCGTCAGACCGGGGGCATGACGCGGGACATCGAACGGGGCGTACGCGGAATCGAATCGCTGATTTCTTACTCGCTCTATAGCGTGGTGCCCACGCTGATCGAAGTGGCGCTGGTGCTGACCATCCTGGCAGTGAAGTTCGATGCATGGTTCGCCTGGATCACGATCGCGGCGCTGACCGTCTACATCGTGTTCACCGTGAGCATCACCGAGTGGCGCACGAAGTTTCGGCGCGAGGCCAACGAATTTGATTCAGCGGCCCACACCCGGGCGGTCGATTCATTGCTCAATTACGAGACCGTCAAGTATTTCAACAACGAGGCCTTCGAGGCACGCCGCTACGACGAAAGCCTGGAGCGCCTGCGCCGGTCCCGCTTGAAGTCGCAGACCACGCTGTCTTTGCTCAATACCGGGCAGCAGTTGATCATTGCGATCGCCCTGGTGGCCATGTTGTGGCGCGCGACGCAAGGCGTGGTGGACGGCCGCATGACGCTGGGCGATCTGGTGATGATCAATGCCTTCATGATCCAGCTGTACATCCCGCTGAATTTTCTGGGCGTGCTGTATCGCGAGATCAAGCAGAGCCTGACCGACCTGGACAAGATGTTCACGCTGATGGACAAGGATCGCGAGGTGGCCGATGCGCCTGGCGCGCCGGCGCTGACGGGTCTGGCCCAGGCCTCTGTACGCTTTGAGCATGTGACCTTCGCCTACGAGCCGGCGCGCGTGATCCTGCATGACGTGAGCTTTGAGATTCCCGCGGGCAAGACGGTGGCGGTGGTGGGCCCCTCAGGCTCAGGCAAATCGACGCTGGCGCGGCTGCTCTATCGCTTCTATGACGTGCAAGACGGCAGCATCCGCATCGCCGGCCAGGACATCCGCCAGGTGACGCAGGCCAGCGTGCGCGAGGCGATCGGCATCGTGCCGCAGGATACGGTCTTGTTCAACGACACGATCGAATACAACATCGCCTACGGCCGCCCCCGTGCGGGCCGCGCCGACATCGAGGAGGCGGCCCGCGCTGCGCGCATTCATGCCTTCATCGAGTCCATGCCCAAGGGTTACCAGACCCTGGTGGGTGAGCGCGGGCTCAAGCTCTCGGGGGGCGAGAAACAGCGGGTGGCGATTGCCCGAACGCTGCTTAAAGACCCGCCGGTCTTGATCTTCGACGAGGCCACCTCCGCGCTGGACTCGGCCAACGAGCGCGCCATCCAGGCCGAACTCAAGACCGCCGCCCAGAATAAGACCGCATTGGTGATCGCGCACCGCCTGTCCACCGTGGTCGATGCCCATGAGATTCTGGTGATGGACGCCGGACGCATCGTCGAGCGCGGCACCCACCAGGCGCTGCTGGCGATGGGCGGGCGCTACGCGGGCATGTGGGCCCTGCAGCAGCAGGAGCAGGCGGAGCCAACCACGCAATAATTTGGCGATGGAAACCAAGTGGCTGGAAGACTTCGTGAGCCTGGCGGAGACGCGCAGCTTCAGCCGCTCCGCGCAGTTGCGGCATGTGACGCAGCCCGCCTTTTCGCGTCGCATCCAGGCGCTGGAGGCCTGGGCTGGCACCGCGCTGGTGGACCGCAGCGCCCACCCTACGCGGCTGACCCCAGCCGGACAGACCCTGTATGCGCAGTCGCTGGACATTTTGCAGGCGCTGCAAAGCGCCCGGGCCATGCTGCGTGGGCAAGCGGGGGCGGCGGATGTCATCGATTTCGCCGTGCCGCATGCGTTGGCGTTCGCCTTTTTCCCAGACTGGCTATCGCGTCTGCGCGACTCCTTCGGACCGGTCCGTAGCCGCCTGAGTGCCCTCAACACACACGACGCCGTGACGCGCCTGGTCGAAGGCGGTTGTGACCTGCTGATGGTCTATCACCATGCGTCGCAGCCCCTGCCGCTGGATACCGACCGCTTTGAATGGGTGCGCCTGGGGCAGGAGACGCTGGCGCCCTATTGCGCGCCAGACGTCCAGGGCCGCCCCCTTTGCCCGTTTCCGGGCGACGTCGAACACCCCCTGCCGTATCTGGGCTACGCCCCGGGCACCTATTTGGGACGCATCGCCGAGTTGGTCATCCAGCAGGCAGGTGCGACCCTTCACCTGGAGCGTGTGTACGAGACCGATCTGGCCGAGGGCCTCAAGGGGATGGCCCTGCAGGGGCAGGGCGTGGCCTTCCTTCCCTCGGGCGCCGCCGAACCGCCGCTGCGGACCGGTCGCTTGGTGCCCGTCGCCGGGGCGAGCGACCAGGCGCGGCTCTCTATCCCCCTGGACATCCGCATCTACCGCGAAAAACCCACAGGCGGTGAGGGGGTAAGTGGGCGGCCGTCCCAGGCCCTCTGGGCCTACCTGGTCTCAGGGTAATCCGGGTGGCTTGCCCGGGACGTAACCCTACAATCTGCGTTTTTCGGTCCCCTCATTCGTCATTCAGGAGATTTCCATGAAGAAGCATTTGTTGGCATTTGCCGTGGCCACGCTGGCTGTGGGCGGTGCATTCGCGCAGGCCAATGACACCCTGGCCAAGGTCAAGGCGTCGGGCGTTTTGAACATGGGGGTCCGTGATTCCTCCGGCGCCCTGTCCTACACCCTCGGTGACAGCAAGTAC
>JBIKUT010000307.1:0-3288 GCA_044347465.1 Ramlibacter sp. | reverse complement strand
CCCGAGAGCCGCAGGCCGCCCGGGCAGCACGCCTGCGACGCGAGATCGCGCGGCGGCTCTCACCCGCCCACGTACCGGACCGCATCGTGTGCGTGCCCGAGTTGCCCCTCACCCACAGCGGCAAGCTGTCCGAGGCGGCTGCTCGCTGCGCGGTCAACGGCCTGCCCGTGCCAAACCGCTCCGCGCTGCGCAATCCGCAGTGCCTGGACGCCCTGCGTGCACAGGCCCTCCAGCATGGAGGCGCCCGCGCACGCGAGGCCTGCGCGCGCGATGACCTGAGCGACGCGCCGCTCGAGGCGCGCTTGCAGGCCTTGTGGTGCGAGGAACTGGGCCTGGACCATGTGGGCCTGGATGATCATTTTCTGGAGATCGGGGGCAACTCGCTGCAAGCCGCCGTGATCATGGTGCGCCTGGAGCAGATGACGGGTCGCCACCTGCCGCTGGCGACCTTGCTGCAGGCGCCGACCGTACGGGCTCTCGCGGCTGCGGTCAGGGCGCTGGCGCTTGCGCCCCCCTTCTCGCCGCTGGTGACGCTGCGCGAGGGCAACGGCTCGCCCCTGATCCTGGTGCATGGCCTGAGCGGCACGGTGATGGAGTGTGGCGCGCTGGTCCAGGCCCTGCGCACGCGGCGGCCGGTGCTGGGGCTGCAGGCGCAGGGCCTGGATGGAGAGGCCGCGCCGCACGAGCGCGTGGAGGCCATGGCCGCCCACTACGTCGAGACCCTGCGGCGCGCACGGCCGGGCGAACGTTATGCGCTGTGCGGTTTTTCCTTTGGCGGACTGGTGGCCCTGGAGATGGCCCGCTTGTTGGCCTTTGGTGGGGACAGGGTGGACCTCCTGTGCCTGCTGGATCCTTACCTGCGGCTCGACGTGCTTCCGGTGCTGCGCCCCTGGCACCGGGCCCGCCATGCGGTGGCCAAGTTGCGATGCCTGGAGCCCGCCCAGCGCCGGGCCTACATCGCCGCTTTGTGGACCCGGCTTCGGGATGCGGTCCGGGGGCGCGCCCACGCTGCGGCGATCCTGTTCGAGCGGCCGCCTGCAATGGGCGATGCGCATTGGGCGGTCATGCGGGCCCTGGCGCGCGCCCTGCAGGGGTACCGGCCCGCGCCCTATACCGCAGGCCCGGTGCTGTTGGTGCGCGCCCGTGTGCCACTGGACGGCTACTTCGATCCCATGCCCGTGTGGCGGCGTGTGTTGCGGACCGGCTTGCGGGTGGTCACGGTGCGGGGCGATCACCTGGCCCTGGTGCGCGCCCAGGGAGCGGTCGTGGCGGCGGTGATCGATGAGGCGCTGGCGCGCCCGTCGGAGGGTCAGACGCGAGCGCCGGTCACTCAGGCTTGCGCGTGATAGCCCGTCACTCGCTCGACTTCGTTTTTGCTGCCCAGGATCACGCTCACGCGTTCATGCAGCTGCGTGGGCTGGATGTCCAGGATCCGCTGTTTGCCGTTGGTGGCCGCGCCGCCGGCTTGTTCGACCAGCCAGCCCATGGGGTTGGCCTCATACATCAGGCGCAGCTTGCCGGGCTTGTTCGGTTCGCGTTGGTCCCAGGGGTACATGAAGATGCCCCCGCGCGTGAGGATGCGGTGCACGTCGGCCACCATGGAGGCGATCCAGCGCATGTTGAAATCCTTGCCGCGCGGACCGTCCTGGCCCGCCAGGCATTCGTCCACATATCGGCGCACCGGGGGTGCCCAGTGCCGCATATTGGACATGTTGATGGCGAACTCTTTGGTGTCGGCCGGGATGCGCACATGCTCCTGCACCAGCACGAAGGAGCCTTGCTCGCGATCGAGCGTGAACATGGCCACGCCATCGCCCACCGTCAGCACCAGCGTGGTCTGCGGGCCGTAGATGCAATAGCCGGCCGCCACTTGTCGGTTGCCCGCTTGCAGGAAGTCTTGCTCGCTCACGCCGTGGCCGCTGCCCTCGGGCTTTTTGAGCACGCTGAAGATCGTGCCGATGGACACGTTGACATCAATGTTGGACGAGCCATCGAGCGGATCGAACAGCAGCAGGTATTCACCCTGCGGATAGCGATTGGGCACCATGTAGATGCCGTCCATTTCCTCGCTGGCCATGGCCGCCAGGTGGCCGCCCCATTCATTGGCTTCGATCAGCACCTCGTTGGCGATGATGTCCAGCTTTTTTTGCACTTCGCCCTGCACGTTCTCGGTGTCGGCCGACCCGAGCACACCGCCCAGTGCGCCCTTGTTCACGGCGTGGCTGATGCTCTTGCAGGCGCGCGCTACCACCTCCAGCAGCAGGCGCAACTGCGCGGGGATCAGGCCGTCGACGCGCTGCTGCTCGACGAGGTAGCGGGAGAGAGAAATCTTGGTGGACATGAAGAATTATTCCTCGAGGGCTCTGCTCACAACTTCGCGTACGTCGTTGGAGAGGTCAGGTTTCGCCGCGACCCGAGCGATCGCCTCGCGCGCCGCGCTGCGACAGGGCTCGACCAGCCGCTTCCAGCGATCGAGCGCGCGCGCCAGGCGTGCGGCCACCTGCGGGTTGATGGCGTCGAGCTCCATCACGCGCTCGCTCCAGAACACATAGCCGGCGGCGTCCGCGCGGTGGAAGGCTCCGGGGTTGGCGCTGCAATAGCTGAAGATCAGACTGCGCGCGCGGTTCGGGTTGCGGATGTTGAAGTCCGGATGGTTCATCAGCTGACGCACCACCGGCAGTCGGTCGCCCCCGTGGTCGGGTGCGCCGGCCTGCAAGGCGAACCACTTGTCCAGAACCAGGGCCTCGTCCTTGAACAGGGTGTGGAAGCGATCCAGCGCCTGCGCCGCCAGCGGGTGACCGCTGATCACGAGGGCCGACAAGGCGTTGAAGCGGTCGGTCATATTGCCCGCCTCCTTGAACCGCTGCAGCGCCTTGCCCGGCCACACCGGGTCGCCACTGGGGCGCGCCGCCAGGCACAAGTGGGTGAGGGCCAGGCCCGCCAGGGCGCGTCGGCCGCTGGAGACGGCGTCGGGCCGGTAGGCGCCGTTGTCCTTGTGATGCTCGTAGGCCCATTCCCAGTCGTGACGCAAGGCGGTGGCCAGTTGCTGGCGCATGGCTTCGCGCACGGTGTGAATACGTTGCGGATCCACGGTCTCGAGCTGCTCGGCGATGTAGGTCTCGGAGGGCAGGGTGAGCGCCAGGTCTTTGAAGGCTGCGTCCAGCGTGGGGTGGCGCAGCACACCGCGCATGGCCTCCAGGAAGGGCGCATCGAGTTCGACAGGGTCGCCTTCGCGTACAAAGCGCAGCGCGCGGTGCAGGGCCAGGCGCTGCCCGGCCTCCCAGCGGT
>JBIKUT010000021.1:0-12409 GCA_044347465.1 Ramlibacter sp. | reverse complement strand
TCCCGCCTGGCACGAGCACCGCAAGGAAGCCCGAAGGGCCTGCGCACTTGAAGCCGGAGGGCCCGTGCCGCCCGCCCCGTGTCACGCGCCTAGCCGGAGAGGAAAACCGATCAAACGACAACCGGCTCCGGCTCCAGCCGGATGCCAAAACGCTCGTACACGCTGGTCTGGATCGCCCGGGCCAGCGTGACCACCTCGCCTCCGGTGGCCCCGCCGCGATTGACCAGCACCAGCGCCTGTTTCTCGTAGACCCCGGCCTGCCCCACCGACTTGCCTTTCCAGCCGCAGGCATCAATCAGCCAGCCCGCGGCCAGCTTCACGCTGCCATCGGGCATCGGGTAATGCACGATGTTCGGCTCGCGCGCGATGATGTCCTGGCACTGCTCCGGCGTCACCGTGGGATTCTTGAAAAAGCTGCCGGCATTGCCGATCACGCGCGGGTCGGGCAGCTTGGCGGCGCGAATCGCGCAGACCCAGTCGTACACCTGCCGCGGCGTGGGCTGCACGCCCCCCGCCTCCGCCATCTTGCGTTGCAAATCCAGGTAGGACAGTTCGGGCCGCCAGGGCTTGGGCAGACGAAACCGCACCCGCAGGATCAAGGCCCGTCCGGCCAGCCCGAATCCGGCCGCACCGTCCTCGCCCGTGGGGGGCGCGACATGCTTGAACACCGAATCGCGGTAGCCAAACGCGCACTGGGCGGCATCCAGGGTGAAGATGCGGCCCGTGTGCAGGTCGATGGCGTCCAGCGACTCGAAGCGGTCTTGCAACTCGACGCCGTAGGCCCCCACGTTTTGTACCGGCGTGGCGCCCACGCTGCCCGGAATCAGGGCCAGGTTTTCCAGCCCCGGCAGGCCCTGATCCAGCGTCCAGGCGACGAAGTCATGCCAGTTCTCGCCCGCCCCGGCCTCGACGACGATGGCGCGCGGCCCGTCGTCCACCACCCGGCGGCCCATGACCTCCACTTTGAGAACGATCGGCTTCACATCACCCGTCAAAACGATGTTGCTGCCCCCACCCAGGACAAACTTGGGCGCCGCCGCCCGCGCCGGGTCGGCCAGCAGGGTGGACAGGTCCTCGGGGGCACGCACCCGCACCAGCTCGCGCGCCTTGGCGACGATGCCAAAGCTGTTGTACGCCTGCAGCGGGACGTTGTGCTCGACGATCATGGGAGAATTGTCGCATCCGAGAACCGAGCCCCGGGAGCATCTGCATGCCTTCTTTCGACACCGTCTGCGAACCCAATATGGTCGAAGTCAAGAACGCCGTCGACAACGCCGCCAAGGAAATCGGCACGCGTTTCGACTTCAAGGGCACATCGGCCGCCATCGAGGTCAAGGACAAGGAAATCACCCTCACCGGCGACGCTGATTTCCAGCTGCAGCAAGTCGAGGACATCCTCACCGCCAAACTCGCCAAGCGCAGCGTCGATGTGCGTTTCCTGGACAAGGGCGACATCCAGAAAGCCGGCGGCGACAAGGTCAAACAAGTGATCAAGGTGCGCAGCGGCATCGAATCCGAAGCCGCCAAGAAACTGCAACGCCTGATCAAGGACAGCAAGCTCAAAGTGCAGGCCGCCATCCAGGGCGACGCCGTGCGCGTGACCGGCGCCAAGCGCGATGACCTGCAATCGGCCATGGCCCTGATTCGCAAGGACATGGCCGATCTGCCTCTGTCGTTCAACAACTTCCGCGACTGACACCGGCTCCTGACGGTGCAGGCCTCGCAGCCAACCTCCTCCGCGCTCGGGCCGCTGTCCCTGCCCGTCTTTCGCCTGCTGTGGTTCACCTGGTTCGTGGCCAACACCACGATGTGGATGAACGACGTGGCCGCCGCCTGGCTCATGACCTCGCTGGCGCCCTCGCCGCTGTGGGTGGCGCTGGTGCAAACCGCCTCCACCCTGCCCGTCTTCCTTTTGGGTCTGCCCAGTGGCGCCCTGGCGGATATCGTCGATCGCCGGCGCTATTTGCTGGTCACGCAGTTGTGGCTGGCGGGTACGGCATCCGTCTTGTGCGTCGTGGTGCTCCTGGGTTGGATGACTCCGGCCTTGCTGCTGGTGCTCACCTTCGCCAATGGCATCGGCCTGGCCATGCGCTGGCCGGTGTTTTCCGCTGTGATGCCCGAGGTGCTGCCCCGCGATCAATTGGCGCAGGGCTTGGCGCTCAATAGCGTCGCCCTCAATGCCTCGCGCATCCTGGGGCCACTGGCCGCGGGCGCCCTGATTGCGAGCGCCGGCAGCGTCTGGGTGTTTGTGCTCAATGCGGTGTTGTCGCTCGTGGCCGCCTTCGTCATCTTCCGCTGGCGCCGCGAGCACAAAGAAAGCCCGCTGGGTCGCGAGCGTCTGGGCAGCGCCATGCGCGTGGGCGTGCAATTCGTCAGCCAGTCCTATCGCATGCGGGCGCTGGTGCTGCGTATCGGCGTGTTCTTTTTGCACGCCACCGCTTTGTTGGCCTTGCTGCCGCTGATCGCGCGGTCGCTGCCTGGCGGGGGTGCCGCCACCTTCACGCTGCTGCTGGCCGCGATGGGCACCGGCGCGATCCTGGGTGTCTTGTTGATGCCCCGTATCCGGGGCCTAACGCAGATGCAGCCACTGGTGACGCTGGGCACCCTCTTGTATGCCACGGGCGCGACGGTCGCGGCCTTCGCGCCGAATCTGTGGGTGGCAGTGCCCGCCATGTTTGCCTGCGGCATCGCCTGGATCACGGTCGCCAATGCAGTGACGGTGGCGGCGCAGATGGCGCTGCCCGATTGGGTGCGCGCGCGTGGGATGTCGATCTACCAAATGACCATCATGGGGGCTAGCGCCTGCGGTGCAGCCCTGTGGGGGCAGATGGCGACCCTGGGCGACATCCACCGCGCAGTGATCACCGCCTCGGTGTCCCTGGTCGGGGTGATGCTGCTGGTGCAGCGCTTCACGCCAGACCGCGACACCGAGGACGACCTCACGCCCTCGCATGTCCTGCAGGTGCCGGACATCCCCGCGCCTGAAAACGATGGCCGGGTGCAGACACGCGTGGAGTACCTGATCGATCCCGCACGCGCATCGGAATTTCTGATGCTGATGGAGGCCAGCCGAAGCAGCCGCCTGCGGCAAGGGGCGCTGTCATGGGAGCTGCTGCACGATCTGTCGCAGCCGGGGTACTACGTGGAGCAGATCGTGGACGAATCCTGGACGGAGCATCTGCGCCGCTTTGATCGCATCAGCGCGTCGGACGCCCACCTGCGCGAGCAGCGGCTGTCCTTCCACATCGGCCAAGAGCCGCCGCGCGTGACGCGCTTTCTGATCGAGCAGGTCTAGCACCGTCTGATCAAAGACCGCTAGATGACGAGGGCTTCAACGCCCTTTTTCTCGATGATCTGAAGCAACTTGGCCGCTGCACCGCCCGGCGTTTTGCCGGAAGCCGGCGACTCCCACTTTTGAACTGTCGACGTGGTCACGTTAAGAAATCCGGCAAAGACAGACTGACTCATTTTGGCCTTCTTCATCCGTATCTCGGCCACCCGCTTCGAGGTGTACGTAGGCGGAGGAGAGCACAGCGCCTTGATTCGGCCCAAATCATGGGCGCTGAGCACTTCGTGCTGATTCAGCAAAAGAGCCATCTCCGTCATCTCTGCCGACATCCGATCAATCTTCTTGGCAGCCATGGCAAATCTCCTTCAAAACACCATCTTCGATCAACGCTTCTAGTTTTCTCGGGCCGGCCTTTTGCAAGGCCTCGCCGATGATCTGGGCTTGAGCGACGTTCGCATCCGAGAAATCGGTTCCAGGATCGCTTTTCTGTCGCCCTGCGATGAAGAAGATCCCGTGAGCGCCTTCTTTGGCGACGAGGGTGCGGGTCGCACCGCTCTTTCCTTGGCCCGGAACGGCAATTCGCTTCTTGCATAGACCCGCACCCAGGTCCGCTTCATAGTGGCCGTTCAAGATCTCTTGCGCTGCCTCACACAATCGCTCGTCGGGAAGGACTTTTTTAGCCCACCGAGCGAAAGTCTTGAGTTTAAAAACGCGTTTCTTCACCGGGGCCAACTATAGCACTTTGTGCAATAGCCGTCTACCGAATGACTCATCCCTTTTTCTTCGCCCCCAGCCGCGACTCCGTCCCCGCGACCAGGCGGTTGATGTTCTCGCGATGCCGCCACACCAGCAGCAGCGCCATCACGCACAGGGCACCCACCACCGCACGATCGGCCGACCAGGCGATGCCGCCGCCCAGGAGAAAAAACACCGGCGCAAACACCGCCGACACCAGCGAGGCCAGCGAGGAATAGCGAAAGAAGTACGCGATGATCAGCCAGGTGGCGCCGGTGGCCAGCCCGAGCAGCAGGTCGATGCCGAACACCGCACCGAGGAAGGTCGCCACGCCCTTGCCCCCCTGGAACTTGAAGAACACCGGGTACAGATGCCCCAGAAAAGCGGCCAGAGCCACCAGGCCGACCGTCCCCTCCCCCAAGCCGAGATCCGGCCCCCAGGCACGAACCAGCAGCACCGGCACCAGCCCTTTGCCGGCATCGAGCAGCAAGGTCACGATGGCGGCGGCCTTGCTACCCGAACGCAGCACATTGGTCGCGCCCGGATTGCCGCTACCAAAGGTGCGCGGATCTGACAGCCCCATGAGGCGGCTGACGATGACGGCAAAAGCGAGCGAACCCAGAAGGTAGGCGGCCAGCGTGGCCAGGAGCGGAGCGAAGCTGTTCATGGCTTCGGATTCTGCCAGCCGCGCCCTGGGCGACCCCCGGGGCTTGGCCGCCGTGGGTCGCCGCAGCGGTCAACTAGGCACTGACATGGGCGGACATGCCCAGGTACTGATGGCGCAAGCCCTTGTCCTGATCGGCCCCGTACTGGGCGAGAAGTGCAGGGTCCTTCAGCTTGGTACCCGCGAATCCGGTACTCCAATGCTGGATTTCCCGGCTGCCGCCACCTTGCTGCAGATTCCACAGTTGCAGTCGCTGGATGTCATCGCTCACGCCCGGCGCAAGGTCGATGCTGGGCAAATCGGCTGCTCCTCGCACACTCGCCTCCAAGGCAAACTGGCGGGCCTGCGTCTCGGCCTCGGAGGTGCGGTCCTTGCCGCTGCGGCAGTTGACCATCGGTGCCGCCAGCCCGGTTTCATGGACCAAGACCAAGAGGCGCTTGACCAGACGATAGGGATCGGCCTGGCGCTTGGTGCCAGCATCGGGTTCGATACAGATTTCAGCGACCTGCCTGGCCAGAGCGCGCAGCAGATCTTTTCGGTCCTGCGCTAACCCAGGGCTTTGCAGCGCTTCCCCCACCCAGCCCCCCGGATTCCACGACCTGATCGCCGCGCGGTTCACCGGCAGTGGGCCGATCAGCTTCTCGATCGCAGCGTCGTTGGCCTCGTGGCTATTTCCCACCATCAGCGACCAATCCCCCGTAACCGCGTGGGCACCCCATTTATTGACGGGAATATTGAACGCTGCGATGTCCAGCTTGACCTTGACGCGCTTTGTCTGGGCCTGGCTCTGTGCGATCCCAGCGCCATGTTTGGTGTCACCCGACGGTGACTCCACTGGAATCTCCATTTCAAAACCGTCGCCCGCCGACAAAGCCTGCCAGGCCGCTTGCTGGTCTTGCCACATCAAGCCTTCATCCTTGGTCGGCCCTTTCAAGGCGCCGCGTACCGCATCGGGCGTGAGCATGGACACCGACGCGAGCCGCACAACGGGAACCGTTTGCGAGTCCGCAATCCTTTGAAGCTCCTGCGGCGGCAGGCAGGTGATCGCGGCCTGAGCGGACTCCAAGGCGCGGCGCTGGTTGGCGGCCATGCGCAGACGATCGAGCAAGCTGGGGCCGAGTGAGTTCCGCAGGCTATGCGGGATGCTTTGATAGCGGGTAGTCCGACGGACGTAGGCACCCGCTTGCTTCAGGCCCTCAGGGGAATACGCGGCCGACTCTGTGGCCGCTGACACCTCGTACTTGGCATCTGATCCGGCCGTATGAACGACTTTTATCGCTTCACCGCGGATTCTTTGAAGTCCAGAATCGCCACACGCATCGCACAAGTCCAGCGCAATTTTCCCAAGTTCTTCATCTGTCAGCGCCTTGATGCCTGCCGGCGTGAGGGCGGTGGCGGAATGCACGCCGTGGCGGATCATCGACAAGAGAGGGCGCTCCTCTTCGTCCTGTAAGGTGGATCGATAAAGGTTGAGCGCGTGCTGGTGCTGCATGTCGTCGTGGCAATTGACACCCTCGATGCCGTCAGACACGTACTGCCTTGCCAGGGAAGCAGTCAGTACGCGCGCAGGCTCCTGGCGGCAAGTCATATTGATCAATGTGGTGGTGGATGCCTTGTCATCAATCGTCCGAACCGGGATCGGCAGGACACGTTCAATCACCGGGTTATCGCGCGACTTGAAGACCTCGTTCAGGGCGACGCGGAATCGATCCTTGATCTTTTTTCCGGCGAGTGATTTGTCTTTCTCGATTTTCAAGATCGCAGCGGCGTTGGCTTGGGCCAGCGCACGCTCATCGACCCGATGCTTCAAGAAGGTTTTTTCAACTTCCTCTTGGAGCTTCTCGTAAGGCTTTTTCAGCCGTGATTGGGTTTTCACGAAGGCCATGTTCGCCAGTCCCATCGTGCAGCCGCGCGCGATCTTGACGGTCTTGGACTTGCGGCCTGGACGGGCCACTTGCGCGGGCTCATGCAGCGAGGACTGCGCGGTCGGGTCGCTCGCCGGAGCGCTTCCCTTGCGATCGTCGCTCTTGGCGTCCGGTGATGACAGAAAGTCAGCCCGTCCCTGAAGCAATTTCTGCCCTGGGCCCGCAGGGACCAGTTTGGCCGCAGCCCGCCATAAAAGCGACCGGCCCTGCGCGTTGAGATCCTTGTTGAAAGGGTTGACCTTGACCAAGCCATCGGCGTGATCTTTTTGGGCCGCGAGCAAGCGCTGGAACGCTTGGAGTGCGGACACGTTCGCACCGTAATCTTTCGTCAGCTTAGGATCTCCCGCGTTCTGGAGAGCCTTCGCCTTGGAAATCAAGCGATCGATCGCGCCCTGGCAGATTGAAATCCTTTTTGCGGCCTCTTCAGGTTGTGTGGCGATGAGGAGACTCGTTCCGAGCGCCAGGGCTCTGGCTTCTTCCAGTTCCTTCTTCGAGATCTGACCCGGTCCTTCTGCATCTTTCGCGGGTAACCGGGATGCAAGATATTCGAGTACCTCCCAGCGCTTATTCAAGGCTTGGATATCAGCTCCAAGATGATGCGGAGGCGTCGTGCTAACGAGCTTCTTGGATAGTTGAAGACTCGGACTATGCAACTTCACGTGCCTCGCCTCGCCTTGAGAATCCGGCGTCTTTGAGCCGGAGCGGTCTTGAGAATCCGGCGTCTTAGAGCGAGGGCGGGTGCCCTGTGAGCCGGAAGAAGGGGAAGGAAAGAGGGAGAAGAGGTTCATCCCCGCTGAGTGGTACGAGGACGCGATGAGTTCGCCGGAAGACCAACAGGCAACTGACGAGCTGCCCCGACCCCCCGCCGACTTGGCCGACCCCGCGCTGCGAACCTCAGGCCGCCAGGTCCCGCATCTCCCAGCGGATTTTGTCAATCTGCTCGAGCAGCTCGGGGGGCAGCGTCGTGCCCCAGGCCTGCAGGTCTTCGTCGAGTTGCGCCATTGAGGTCACGCCGATGATGGTGCTGGCCACCTGCCACTTGGTGTAGCAAAAGGCCAGTGCCATACGGGTGGGCGTCATGCCGTGGTCACGTGCGAGCTGGTTGTAGCGGCGGGCTGAAGCCAAGGCCTCTTCACGCCCCCAGCGTTGCTGGCGCACCGATTCATAGCGGGCAATGCGAGCGTCGTTGGGCGCACCGGCCCCCACCGTGCCACTGGCGTCGTACTTGCCTGTGAGCAAGCCAAATCCCAGCGGCGAGTACGCGAGCAAGGAAACATCGAGACGATGCATGGTTTCGTCGAGCCCGTTTTCGACGTTGCGGTTGATCAAGCAATAGGCGTTTTGCACGCTGGCCACACGCGGCAGGCCGTGCTGGTCGGCCAGGCGCACAAATTCATGCACGCCATAGGGCGTCTCGTTGGACAAGCCGATGCTGCGAACCTTGCCCGCGCGCACCAGGCGATCGAGCGCCTGCAGCTGCTCGTGGATCGACGTCTGCGAGCGCTCGTTGGCTGGGTTGTAGTAGGTGGTGCCGAAGGCCGGCACATGGCGCTCGGGCCAGTGAATCTGATAAAGGTCGATCACCTCGGTCTTCAGGCGCCGCAGTGAGCCTTCGCAGGACGCGATGATGTCAGCCGCCGTCATGCCCTTGCCCGCCCGCACCCAGGGCATGCTGCGCGAAGGCCCCGCTACCTTGGTGGCCAGCACCAGCTTGCTGCGCACCGAGGCGCGCTTGGCCAGCCAGTTGCCGATGATGGTCTCGGTGGCCCCGCAGGTCTCGGCCCGCGCTGGCACCGAATACATCTCGGCGGTGTCCAGGAAGTTGATGCCAAGCTCGAGGGATCGGTCCAGGATGTCGTGGGCCAGGGGCTCAGCCACCTGTTCCCCAAAGGTCATGGTGCCCAGGCAGATGGGGGTGACGTGCAGGTCGCTGCGACCCAGGCGTACAAGGTTCATGTTCATAGTGAGTCAGGCAATCAAGAGTGCGCGGAAATCGTTGACATTGGTGCGCGTGGGCCCGGTCTCCACCAGATCACCCAGCGCCTCGAACCAGCTGTAGGCATCGTTGCGCCCCAGCAGCTCGCGGGGGGACAGGCCCAGCGCCTGGCCACGGGCCCAGCTATCCGGACCGAAGACCGCGCCCGCGTTCGATTCAGACCCATCGATGCCGTCAGTGTCGGCGGCCAGCCCCCACACACGCCCGAGATCGGCCACGCCGATCTGCGCGCCGAGCAGGAATTCGGCATTGCGCCCACCGCGGCCCTGGCCGGTGACGGTGACCGTGGTCTCGCCGCCCGACAACAACACCAGCGGCGCGGGCGCAGGCTGGCCCTGCGAGGCCACCTGGCGCGCCAGGCCCGCATGCACCATGCCGACATGACGGGCCTCGCCCTCCAGCGCATTGCCCAGGATCAGGGTGCGCAGGCCCTGGGCCTGAGCGGCCGCAGCGGCGGCCTCCAGCGCGCCTTGGGCGGTAGCGATCACGCAGCACTCGCGCGGGCCCAGAGCCTGGCGCGCACGTGCCACGGGCGCGGCCTGCAGCAGGCGCAGCACCGATGCAGGCGGGGTGATGCCATGGCGTTGCAACACCGCCAGTGCGTCGGCCGGCGTGGAGTCGTCGGCCAGCGTGGGTCCGGAGGCCACCGTGCGCGGGTCATCGCCGGGCACATCGGACAGCACCAACGTCCACACCGACGCCGCGCCGCAAGCATCGCCCAGCTTGCCGCCCTTGATGGACGAGAGATGACGACGCACGCAATTCATCTCGCCGATGGCGGCGCCCGATCGCAGCAGCGCGCTGGTGACGGCGCGCTTGTCATCCAGGGTGATGCCCGCCGCCGGCGCGGTGAGCAGGGCAGAGCCGCCCCCCGAGACCAGGGCAATGACCAGGTCGTCCGCGCCCAGGCCCTCGACCATCGTCCGTATGCGTTGGGCCGCCTGCAGGCCGGCGTCATCGGGCATGGGGTGACCGGCCTCGACCACCTCGATGTGGCGGCAGGGTTCGCCATGGCCATAGCGCGTGACCACCAGCCCCGACAGCGGACCGTCCCAGGATTGCTCCAGGGCCAGGGCCATGCGGGCAGCGGCCTTGCCGGCGCCCACCACCACGGTGCGCCCACGCGGGCGCGGCGGCAGGTGGCGCGGCACGCTTTGCAGCGGGTCGACCGCCTGCAAGGCGGCATCGAACAGCCCTCGCAGGCACTGGCGGCCAGCGGCGGGAGACAGGGAGGCGGGATCGAAAACAGTCATGCGGTGGGGCGCGCGCGGGCGCGTTCTTCTTCTTGCAGGCGCAGCACACGACGCTGCACCTTGCCCGTGGTGGTCATGGGCAGCTGGTCGATGAACTCGATGTCCTTGGGGTATTCATAGGGCGCCAGCTGTCCTCTCACATGGGACTGTAACTGCGCGATGAGATGGGCGTCCCAGGCCTGGGCATCGGGCGCGCCCGCGCGCTGGGCCACCGCTTGCGGGGCCAGCACCACATAGGCCTTGACCAGTGCGCCGCGATCCGCATCCGGCTTGGGCACGACGGCGGCATTGGCCACCGCCGGGTGCTTGACCAGGCAGTTCTCGATCTCGCCCGGGCCGATGCGATAGCCCGCGGCCTTGAACACGTCGTCGGCCCGCCCCTGATACCAGAGGTAGCCCTCGGCATCGCGCACCGCCAGATCGCCGGTGCGACACCAGTCGCCGGTGAACTTGGCGGCGGTGGCGTCGTCACGCTTCCAGTAGCCCAGGAAAAAAATGGGGTTGGGGTCACCATGCACGTCACGCCGATGCAGCGCCACATCGCCGGGCACGCCGGGCGGGCATTCGTGGCCCGCGTCGTCGATCACCGCCACGCGGTGCCCCGGATAGGGCCGCCCCATGCTGCCCGGGCGCGCCGGCCAGCCCACGTGCGAGGACGTATGGTTCATGGCGCAATTGCCGACGATGTAGTTGATCTCGGTCTGGCCAAACATCTCGTTGACGATGACGCCCAGCTCGTCGCGGCAATAGGCATAGACCGCGTCCCCCACCGCCTCGCCGGCGCTCATGATGGCCTGCAGGCGCAGGCGGAACTGCGCGCGCGGCTGGGAGTAGGCCTTCATCATGGCCTTGAGCGCGGTCGGAAACAGGAAGGTGTGGGTCACCCCGTGCTGCTGCATCAGGGTGAAGGCCAGCTCCGGGCTGAAGCGGGCGTTGCTGGCCACGATGGGTCGGCCGAAATACAGGGTGGGTAGCAAAGCGTCCATGAGCCCGCCGGTCCAGGCCCAGTCGGCGGGCGACCAGAACACCGCGGCACTGTGCCCAGATCCCACCGGCCCCTGCGGGTCAAAGCCAAACCAGTTCTGGCTGCACACGAATCCCGGCAGGTTGCCAATCAAGGCTTGATGCGGAATCAGGGCGCCCTTGGGCGCGCCGGTGGTGCCGCTGGTGTAGATCAAGACTGCGGCTTCGTCGGCGCGGGTGCGCACGGGCTTGAAGCTTGCCGATTGGGCGGCCAGGCCCACCTCGAAATCCAGGTCGGCGCGCAGGGCTGCCGCGCCCATGCCCACCAGGGTGCGCAGGGCCGGACACTGGGCGCGCACCGCCAGCAGCGAGGCCACCGAGCTTTCGTCGCAGATCGCCACCGCGGCCTCGCTGTCATGCAGGCGGTATTGCAAGGCCTCGGGGCCAAACAGCATGGACAGCGGCATGGCCACCGCCCCCATCT
Organism: Ramlibacter sp.; assembly: GCA_044347465.1. Taxonomy (GTDB): domain Bacteria; phylum Pseudomonadota; class Gammaproteobacteria; order Burkholderiales; family Burkholderiaceae_C; genus Ramlibacter. Next base: position 1,100 of record JBIKUT010000021.1, on the reverse strand, counting down.
GGAACACCGCCATATAGGCTACCGCCGTCTCCAGGCGCTGGGGCAGCACGATGGCCACCCGATCGCCCCGGCGCACGCCCAGCGCCCGCAGCAGATTGGACAGGCGATCCGCCCGCTGCTGCAGCTGCGCGTAACTCAGGCTGTTCTGACCCGCCGGCAGGCCATGGGCCCGCACCGCGATGCGGGTGGCGGCGTCGGCCCCCTGCGCCCAGCGCGTGCAGCAGGCCTGCGCGATGTTGAACGATGCTGGCACCTGCCAGCCAAAGCCCGCGTGCAAGGCCGCATGGTTGTCGCTGGCTTGACTGTGGCCCATGGTCCGTCTCCTTATGATCGCCCGAATGTATCAACCCCGACGCACGTCCCGTAGCGAGTTTGTCCCGATAAGGCGCCTGTCCTATCACGTACGACTGTGGGGTGAGCCCCGGCCAGGCCAGGTGCCGGTGGTCATGGTGCATGGCTGGATGGATGTGGGGGCGTCCTGGCAGTTCGTGATCGACGCCCTGCGCAGCGACCGCTTCATCATCGCCCCCGACTGGCGCGGCTACGGGCTGACCGAGGTGCCGGGTACCGATGTCTACTGGTTCCCCGACTACCTGGCCGACCTGGACGCCTTGCTGGATCACTACGCACCGGGCCAGGCGATCGATCTGGTGGGTCACAGCATGGGCGGCAACGTGGCCATGATGTATGCGGGGGCACGCCCCGAGCGGATCCGGCGTCTGGTCAATCTCGAAGGCTTCGGTCTGCCCGCCAGCCGGCCCGCCCAGGCCCCCGGCCGCTACGCGCGCTGGATGGACGACATCAAGGCCTACCACCGCGGCGAGAAGGACCTGAAGGCCTACGACAGCTTGGAGGGCGTGGCCGCACGCCTGATGAAAACCAACCCGCGCCTGGCCGCGGCCAAGGCGCAATGGCTCGCGCAACACTGGGCGCGCCAGGACGCCGACGGCCGCTGGCGCATCCTGGGCGATCCCGCGCACAAGATCACCAGCGCCACGCTCTGGCGGCTCGAAGAAATCCTGGAGATGTACAAGCGCATCACCGCACCCGTGCTCTGGGTTCAGGCCAGCGACGACAGCCTGACGCAGTGGTGGCAAGGC
>JBIKUT010000306.1:0-3307 GCA_044347465.1 Ramlibacter sp. | reverse complement strand
CCGTACGACGCGGGTAAGGACTTCGCACCCATCACGCAGATGGTGCGGGTGCCCAATGTGCTGGTGATGAACGCCGACACCGCCGCGCGCCTGAAGATTCAGACCCTGGCGGACCTGATCGCCTATGCCAAGGCGAACCCGGCCCGACTCAATTACGGCAGCGGCGGCAATGGCAGCGCCGGCCATCTGGCGGGGGAGATGTTCAAGCGCGATGCGGGCATCTTCGCCGTGCACATTCCCTATAACGGCGGCAACCCCGCGCAGCTGGCGCTGTTGTCGGGGCAAGTCGATTTCAACTTCGACAACCTGGCCACTGCAGCGCCGAATATCCGCGCCGGCAAGCTCAAGGCCCTGGGCGTGACCACGCTGCAGGCCTCGCCCAGCCTGCCCGATGTGCCATCGATCGCACAGACTCTGCCTGGCTTCGCCATCGACACCTGGTGGGGCCTGGTGGCGCCGGCCGGTACACCGCGCGACACCGTGCAGCGCCTGAACCAGGCCTTCGTCGCCGCGCTGCAATCGCCCGAAGCGAAAACGCGCTTTGCGCAGTTGATGGCAGAGCCCGTCACCACCACACCTGAGGAGTTCGGCAGCTTCATGCGCGCCGAGCTGGCCAAGTACGAGCGCGTGGTCAAGGCCTCGGGCGCCAAAGTCGACTGACAGTCACGCTCGACCCGGCGTCCTACGCCGGCTGTGTGGGGTGTCCGACAGACCGCTTGCGCTTGGTTTCCTAGAGTGTCACCTCTAGTGAAACACCCACAAGGCCTGGTCATGCACGCACAACACATCCCCTCCTCCCGTCTTTCACAGCGTACTGCCCTGCGCGTCGCGCAGCTGGCTTGTGCGCTGGTTCTCTCGGCACCGGCTTGGGCCCAGAGTGATGCAGGCGGCGCCCCGACGAACGAAGCCAGCACCTCCGGCGCCAGCGCGGGATCCAGCGGTTCTTTGTGGGCGCCTGGCAGCGGACGCACGATGCTGGGTCTCAATGGCGGTCGCTCGAATTTTCACGCCCCCTGCGGCTCGGTTTACGCCTGCGACGACACCGACAACTACTGGGCGCTGTACGGGCGCAGTATGGCCAGCGACTACTGGGGCACCGAGTTGGCCTACATCGACATGGGACGGATGGACCGCGCAGGCGGTACCACACGGGCCTACGGTCTCAATGTGAGCCTGGTCGGTACGATGCCGATCGCCCAGCGCCTGGGCCTGTTCGGCAAGGTGGGCGCCCTGTATGGCCGCTCACGCACCTCGACGGCGTCCGACGCCGACATCACAGGCGGCAGCGAAAACGGCTTTGGCTTGTCGCTCGGTGCCGGATTGAGCTGGGACTTCTCGCCCCAGATGTCAGCCGTACTTGGATGGGATCGCTACGACTTCCACTTCCGCAGCGGGCGCGACGCGGTCCATACGACCAGCCTCGGGCTGCAATACAAGTTCTGAGCGGGGCGATTACTCGCCCAGGTACGCAGCGCGCACCTGGGGATCGTCCAGCATCTTGCGGGCCTCGCCCGTGAGGGTGATCAGGCCGGACTCCATCACGTAGCCGCGGTCTGCAATCTGCAGGGCGCGGCTGGCGTTTTGTTCGACCAGCAGCACGGTCACGCCCTGGGCCGAGACTTCGCGAATCACCTCGAAGATCTTGTCGACCATGATGGGCGACAGACCCATGGAGGGCTCGTCCAGCAGCAGCACGCGCGGGCGGCTCATGAGGGCGCGCCCCATGGCGAGCATCTGCTGCTCGCCGCCTGAGAGGGTGCCAGCCAGCTGATCGCGACGCTCTTTCAAGCGCGGAAACGTGGCGTAGACCTTGTCCATGTCGTCGGCGATGGCCGACGCGTCGCTGCGGATGTAGGCCCCCATCTGCAGGTTCTCGGCGATGGTCATGCGGGTGAAGACGCCGCGGCCCTCGGGCACCATGGCCAGACCTTTTTTGACCAGGTCCCAGGCGCCTTGGCCACGAATACTTTGGCCCAGGTAATCAATCTCACCGCTTGCCAGAGGCAGGGTGCCGGTGATGGCCTTCATCGTGGTGGTCTTGCCCGCGCCATTGGAGCCGATCAAGGAGACCAGCTCGCCTTCACGCACTTCGAAGTCGACGCCCTTGACGGCCTCGATGCCGCCGTAAGAGACCTTCAGGCTACTGACTTTCAGCAGGACGTTGGCCATCTCAGTGCCCTCCACCCTGGCCCAGATAGGCCTCGATCACTTTCTCATTGCGCTGCACCTCGGCCGGCGTGCCTTGTGCGATCTGCTTGCCGTAATCGAGCACGGTGACGCGGTCGCACAGGCCCATCACGAGCTTGACGTCGTGCTCGATCAGCAAGATGGTGCGTTGGTCGTTGCGTATGCGGTCGATGAGTTCGCGCAGCTGCACTTTCTCGGTGGCATTCATGCCGGCGGCGGGTTCGTCCAGGGCAATGAGCTGCGGGTCGGTGGCCAGCGCGCGGGCGATCTCCAGACGGCGCTGGTCGCCGTACGACAAGGTGCGCGCCTTGTAGTCGGCATAGCGGCCAATGCCCACGTAATCGAGCAGTTCTTGGGCGCGTGCTGCGATGGCGGCTTCTTCGTTGAGGAATCGGCGCGTGCGCAAGATGGCGCCCACCAGACCCGACTGCGTGCGGATATGCCGACCCACCATCACGTTCTCGAGGGCGGTCATGTCGGCAAAGAGGCGGATGTTCTGAAAGGTCCGCGCGATGCCGGCGCGGGCGACTTCATGCACCGCGGTCGGCTGATAGGGCTTGCCTGCGAGCTCGAAGGTGCCGGTGTCGGGCGTGTACAGGCCGGTGATGACGTTGAAGAAGGTGGTCTTGCCGGCGCCGTTGGGACCGATCAGGCCATAGACCTGACCGCGCTCGATGGTCAGGCCCACATCGGTGAGGGCCTGCAAGCCACCAAAGCGCTTGGAAATGCCGGAGACGCGAAGCACAGTGTCTGCCATGGAGCCCCGTCTCAAGCCGTCTTGGCCGATTTGCCATGCTCGGGCGATGGCCACAGGCCGCGCGGTCGCATCAACATGATGATGATCATGGCCAGCGCGATCAACAGCTGACGCAAGATGGCGGCGTCGAGCCGGCCGCCGGTGAGGGCCTGCAAGTCCAGCAGGCCCGAAACCCAGCGCAGCACCTCGGGCAGGGCTGACAGCAGCACCGCGCCGAGGATGACGCCGGGCAGGTGGCCGATGCCCCCGAGCACCACCATGGCCACGATCATCACCGACTCCATGAGGCTGAAGGACTCGGGCGAGATGAAGCCCTGGAAGGCGGCGAACATCGAGCCCGAGACGCCACCGAACGTGGCGCCC
>JBIKUT010000305.1:0-3309 GCA_044347465.1 Ramlibacter sp. | reverse complement strand
CTTGACGGCCGCGGTGCCGATGATCACGTAGCGCAGGCCGCTGTCGATGTATTTCTCGATGGTGTCCAGATCGCGGATGCCGCCCCCGAGTTGCACCGGGATGTCATCGCCCACCGCCTTGAGGATGGACTTGATGGCCGCGAAGTTCTGGGGCTTGCCGGCAAAGGCGCCATTGAGGTCCACCAGGTGCAGGCGCCGGGCGCCTTTTTCGAGCCAGCTGCGGGCCATGGCCGCCGGGTCTTCGCCAAAGGTGGTGGCCTGGTCCATGTCGCCTTGCTTGAGGCGGACACAGTGACCATCCTTCAGGTCAATGGCGGGAATGAGCAGCATGGGAAAGGGGTGGAATCAAGGATTCCAGTGCAGGAAGTTGCGGTAAAGGGCCAGGCCGGAGTCAGCGCTTTTCTCTGGGTGGAACTGGGTGGCAAAAATATTATCGCGTGCAACCGCAGCGGTAAAGCTCCCGCCATAGTCCGACTCCCCCACGGTGTGGCGGGCATCCGACGGCCGGGCGTAGTAGCTGTGGACGAAGTAGAACCAGCTGCCATCGGCCACCCCCGCCCAAACGGGGTGGGGGCGCGACTGGCGCACGCGGTTCCATCCGATCTGGGGCACCTTGTAGCGGCTGCCATCGGGCTGGTGCTGGCCCTCCAGCTGGAACCTCACCACCTCGCCGGGGATCAGCCCCAGTGAGTCGGTGGGGCCCTCCTGGCTGCGATCGAGCAGCATCTGCATGCCCACGCACACCCCCATCAGCGGTTTGTGCGCTGCGGCATGCATGACCGCAGGGTACATGCCCGATTGGTGCAATTCGCGCATGCAATCGCGCATGGCACCCTGGCCGGGCAACACCACCCGGTCGGCGGCCATGACCTCGTCGGGGCGTCGGGCCCAGACCACCTCGACCCCGCTGCCCTGGGCGGCATGCAGCACGGCCTGGGTGACCGAGCGCAGGTTGCCCATGCCGTAATCGACAACAGCGACGGTGGTCATCGAAGGCCGTGGATCAGAAGCGAGCGGACGCGTGCGGCGTCACAGGGAGCCCTTGGTGGAGGGAATGACGCCGGCCGAACGCGGATCGAGTTCGAGCGCGGCGCGCAGGGCGCGGGCGAAGGCCTTGAAGATGGTCTCGCACTGGTGGTGCGCGTTCTCGCCCCGCAGGTTGTCAATGTGCAGGGTGACGAAGGCGTGGTTGGCAAAGCCCTGGAAGAACTCGTAGGCCAGCTGGGTGTCGAAGCCGCCGATCATGCCGCTCTTGAACGGCACGTGCATCACCAGGCCCGGGCGGCCGGAGAAATCGATCACCACGCGCGAGAGCGCTTCGTCCAGGGGCACATAGGCATGGCCGTAACGGCGAATGCCCTTTTTGTCGCCCACGGCCTTGAAGACGGCCTGGCCCAGGGTGATGCCGACATCTTCCACCGTGTGGTGGCCGTCGATGTGCAGGTCGCCCTTGGCGTCGATGTCCAGGTCGATCAGGCCGTGGCGGGCGATCTGTTCGAGCATGTGGTCGAAAAAGCCGATGCCGGTGGACAGCGTGTTGGCGCCGGTGCCGTCCAGGTTCAGGCGGACACGAATCTGCGTCTCGGCGGTGTTGCGGGTGACGTCGGCCTGGCGGGCGGTGGGGGTGGTGGTCATAGGGAGGCTTGCAAAGCGGCGAGCATCTGCGCGTTTTCGTCGGCGGTGCCGACGGTCAGGCGCAGGCATTGGGCCAGCAAAGGGTGCATTTTAGAAACGTTCTTGACCAGGACGCCGCGGCGCTTCATGCCCTCGAAGGTGGCCTGGGCATCGGGCACGCGCACCAGCACCATATTGGCATCACTGGGCCAGACCTTGACGCCGGGCAGCTTGGCCAGCGCCTGCACCAAGGCCCCCCGCTGCGCGCGCAGGTCGGCGGCCTGGGCCTGGTAGACGTCGGCGTGCGCCAGGGCGAACAGGGCAGCCTCGGCATTGAGCACGCTGATGTTGTACGGCGGGCGGACCTTGTCGATCTCGGCGATCAGGGCTGACGGTCCCATCATGTAGCCCAGACGCACACCGGCGAGGCCGAATTTGGAGAGGGTCCGCATCAACAGCACATGGGAGTGGCGGCCCAGGCGGTCGATGTAGCTACGGCTGGAAAAGGGCTGGTAGGCCTCGTCGATCACCACCAGGCCCGGCGCCGCCTGCACGATGCGCTCGATGACAGCGTCGTCCCAGAGGTTGGCGGTGGGATTGTTCGGGTAGGCCAGGTAAATGATCGAGGGCCGGTGCTGCGCGATGGCGGCAAGCATGGCCGCTTCGTCCAGCTCGAAGTCGGGCGTGAGATCCACGCCGATGAACTTCAGGCCTTGCAGCTGCGCGCTCATGGCGTACATCACAAACCCGGGCAGCGGCGACAGAACGGACGCGCCGGGCACGTCGCAGGCCATGGCCAAGAGGGAGATCAGTTCGTCCGAGCCATTTCCCAGCATGAGAGAACAGCCCGCGGGCAAGGCGGCGTGCTGGGCCAGCGCGGCGCGCAGGTCGTCGATGCGGGGGCCGGGGTAGCGATTGAGGGCCACCGCGCCCAGACGCTGACCCAGTTCGGCCTGCAAGGCGGGCGGCAGGCGATGGGGGTTTTCCATCGCGTCGAGCTTGACCAGACCGGTGGCATCTTGCACCGCGTAGGCGTGCATGGACTGCACGTCTTGGCGGATCAGACGGGAGAGTTTTTCTGGCAAGGCGCTCATGGCTTGAGCCTCATTTCAGCGGCCCGGGCATGGGCCTGCAGGCCCTCGCCATGGGCCAGGACCGAGGCGATTTTCCCGAGCACCTGGGCGCCCTGCTCGCTCACCTCGATCAGGCTGCTGCGTTTTTGGAAGTCGTACACGCCCAGCGGGCTGGAAAAGCGCGCGGTGCTGCTGGTAGGGAGCACGTGGTTGGAGCCGGCGCAGTAATCACCCAGCGACTCGCTGGTGTAGGCGCCCAGAAAAATAGCGCCCGCGTGCTTCAGGAGCGGCTCCCAGCGGTGCGGATCCGACGAGGCGATCTCCAGGTGCTCGGGGGCGATGCGGTTGCTGATGTCGCAGGCCTCTTGCATGGAGCGGGTCAGGATCAGGGCGCCGCGGCCGGTGAGCGACTTGGCGATGATCTGCGCGCGCGGCATCTGCGGCAGCAGGCGGTCGATCTCTGCCTGTACGCGGTCGATGTAGGCGGCATCGGGGCACAGCAGGATGCTCTGGGCGAGTTCGTCGTGTTCGGCCTGCGAAAACAGGTCCATGGCCACCCAATCGGGCGGTGTGGTGCCGTCGGCCAGCACCAGGATTTCGCTGGGGCCGGCGATCATGTCGA
>JBIKUT010000304.1:0-3315 GCA_044347465.1 Ramlibacter sp. | reverse complement strand
ACCGGCACGCCGGTCTGCTTCACGGACAGCCACACCACCGGGATCATGTAGGCCACGATCAGCACGATGTACTGGGCCACCTGGGTCCAGGTCACCGCACGCATACCGCCCAGGAAGGAGCAGACCAGAATGCCGCCCAGACCCAAGAAGATGCCCAGCTCGAAGGCCACGCCGGTCAGGCGCGACGTGATCAGGCCCACGCCGTAGATCTGCGCGACCACGTACACGAAGGAGCACAGGATCGCAGCGATGATGCCCAGCAGGCGCGGCAGGTTACCGCCGTAGCGCTCGCCCAGGAAGTCCGGAATCGTGAACTGGCCGAACTTGCGCAGGTAGGGCGCCAGGAACAGCGCCACCAGGCAGTAGCCACCGGTCCAGCCCATGATGAAGGCCAGGCCGGAGTAGCCGGTCAGGTACAGCGTTCCGGCCATGCCGATGAACGAAGCGGCCGACATCCAGTCGGCGCCGGTGGCCATGCCGTTGTAGACGGCGGGCACGCGGCGACCGGCCACATAGTATTCGGCCGCATCACTGGTACGGCTCATGAAGCCGATGCCTGCGTACAGGCCGATGGTGGCCAGCAGGAAGATGTAGCCGATCCAGGCACGCGACAGACCCATCTGCTCGAGGATCGCCAGGGCGACCACGAAGATGGCGAAGCCACCGATGTACCAGGTGTAGACCTTGTTCAGGTTTTGTTTGAAGGCCTTGTTGGATGCCGCGTTGTTTTCGCCGCCGGCATCATCACCAAACATTCCAGCCATGTCTTATTCCTCCTCGGCCACGCCGTGCTCGATGTCCAGCTTGCCCATGTAGCGGGCATAGAAGAAGATGATCAAGCAATACACGATCAACGAACCTTGGGCGCCCATCCAGAAACTGAACGGCCAGCCAAAGAAGTTGAAGCTCAGGTCGCGCGCGAAGTAGCTCACGACAAAGGTCACCACGAACCAGATTGCAAGCAATACGGCGGTGATGTTCAGGTTTTTCTGCCAGTACTGGCGGTGGTTTTCTGAAACTTCCATAGTCTCCTGCCTCTATCTCAACGCCCGGGCGGGCGGATCGTGACCCCTTGCGGTTGCCCGCAAGACTGCCCCCTGGTCACGGCTTTACTCTCCGCCCGGCCCAAGTCCGTAGCGGCTGGCTGCCCGGTTCGTCAGGCGGACGGCGCAGAGCGCAGTCCGGTCTCACGTTCCAGCTGGGCGGCCACCTTCGGCTCGAATCCCTTCAAGTGGCGAATGATCTTCGCCGCCTCGTCAGGCTCGTGCCGATCCACATGAACCCGGGCCAGCTGGTACCAGCCGTAGGGGCTCATGGGTTGCAGTTCTGTGTTTTTGCGCAGGGCGTCGACGGCCTCATCGAACCGGCGCAGCCGGATCAGGACGAGACCCAGGCCGTACCAGGCCCGGTCGAGCGCAGGCGACAGACGCGTCGCTTCGCGGAAGGCGGCCAGGGCGTCTTCGAGATCGCCGGCCTTTTCAAGCATGAAGCCCAGGTTGAACCAGGCGCTGGCCTGGCCGGGCGTGACGCGGGTGAGCTGTCGCTGCAGCGTGATCGCGCGCGCCGGCTGACCGAGCTGGTCCTCGATCTGCGCGCGGCTGGCCAGCGCATAGGCGTTGTGGGGGTCCAAGGCGTCCATCGCCTCGAATTGGCGCAGGGCGTCCTCGCGCTGGCCGAGCAAAAGGGCCAGGCGCGCCAGGAGCTTGAGCCCCATCAGGCGAATGCGGACGTTCAGCGACACAGGTGCACCCCCATCTCGACGCAGATCTGGATCCGCCAAAGGGTGACGCCTAGCCAAGTGAACCCGACCAGGCAAAACGCGACCAGGGGCACATGCCGGTCCAGGATCATGCGCGGCGCGATGCGGCGGGCAGACCAGACGAAGGGACGCGCCATGATGTCCAGGATTTGATAGAACAGGTTCTGCTCGCGCTTCTGGCCAGCCAATAGGCCGAGCACCCACCGACCCAAAAGGGCCATCAGGGCGATTTCTGCCACGAGCTTGACAATGACCAACGCAGTCAACATGTTCCTGTCAGGGTTAACAGGTCGACTGTTGAAATTTCAACTTACCCAACTCTTACACAGGCCCGCCAGGCGCCCGTGACCGAGGGTTAACGCTAAGCATCTACGTCGGAACGCCACTTTCACCATGACCACCCCCTCCGCCCCTTTGCTCGGGCACTACCGGACGCTGCTGCAGCAATGGCCGCCGTTCATGGACATGCCGGCCGCCGATGTCGACGGCTTTCTGATCCGGGCGGAACAACGCTACCTGGAGCCCGGCGAAGTCTTGCTCTCGCCCGAGCGCGGGCCCATGGATACTTTATTCCTCATTCGACGGGGCGTGATCCGCAGTGAACAGGGGCCCCGAGGGGCGGCGCAGGTCTTCGCTTACGAGGCGGGCGACATGCTCCCGGTGGCTGCGGCCCTGGCCCGGCGCCCGGTGATGTCGACCTACACCGCGGTCGATGACGTGTTCGTGCTGGCCATTCCCGTGACCGAAGTCGAGGCCCTGGCCCAGCGCAGCCCGGTGCTCTCCGACTTCCTGCACCGAAGGGTGCTGGCGCTCCTCGACAAATCGCGCCAGGCCCTGCAACAGGACTACAGCAGCCGGGTGCTGTCACAGCAAACGATGGAGACGCCACTGTCGCAGCTGGCCGTCCGGGCCGTGGCGCACTGCCTACCCCAGACGCCGCTGCGGCAGGCGCTCGACACCATGCACGCGCGCCACATCGGCTCCATGCTCGTGATCGACGCAGGGGGCGGGCTGCAAGGCATCCTCACCCGCCACGACCTGCTGGGGCTGGTGCTGCGCCCCGACTTTGACCTGGCCACCCCCATCGCGCAGGTGATGCAATCGCCCGTGCGCAGCCTGTCCGACCGGCACACCGCGCAGGACGCCGCGCTGGTGATGAGCGAGCACGGCATTCGCCACGTGCCGGTCACCCGCGACGGCCAGGTGATCGGCATGGTGTCCGAGCGCGACCTGTTCGCCTTGCAACGGGCCAGCGTGCAGCAGGTCAGCTCGCGCATCCACCGCGCCCAGGATCTGCCCGCCCTCCAGGTCGCGGCCGCCGACATCCGCGAGCTCGCCCGCGGCCTTTTGATGCAGGGCGTGCAGGCCCGCCAGATCACCGAGTTGATCACCCACCTGAACGACCTGCTCACGCGCCGGCTGCTGGCGCTGCAGGCGCAGGCCCACGGCGTCGACCTGCAGCGTCTGTGCTGGCTGGCTCTGGGCTCGGAGGGGCGCGGCGAACAGACCATCGCCACCGACCAGGACAACGCCTTGCTGCTGCCCGATGACACCCC
>JBIKUT010000020.1:0-12449 GCA_044347465.1 Ramlibacter sp. | reverse complement strand
GCAGGTGGCCTACGACCAGGGCGTGAAGAACGCCTTCGACTTTCCCGGCTTCGTGCCCGCCTACATCCGACCGATGTTCTGCGAAGGCAAGGGGCCCTTCCGCTGGGTGGCGCTCTCGGGCGACCCCGAGGACATCTACAAAACCGACGCCAAGATCAAGGAGTTGTTCCCCGAGAACACGCACACGCATCGCTGGCTGGACATGGCGCGCGAGCGCATCGCCTTCCAAGGCCTGCCGGCGCGCATTTGCTGGCTGGGCCTGGGCGAGCGCCATCGCGCGGGTCTGGCCTTCAACGAGATGGTGAAAAAGGGTGAACTCAAGGCGCCAATCGTGATCGGCCGCGACCACCTGGACACCGGATCGGTCGCCAGCCCCAACCGAGAGACGGAAGCCATGCGCGATGGCACCGACGCGGTCAGTGACTGGCCGCTGCTCAACGCCCTGCTCAATACCGCGGGGGGTGCCAGCTGGGTCAGCCTGCACCATGGCGGCGGCGTGGGCATGGGCTACTCGCAGCATTCGGGCATGGTGATCGTGGCCGACGGCACCGATGCCGCCGCCGAACGCCTGGCCCGCGTGCTGGTGAACGACAGCGGCAGCGGCGTGATGCGCCATGCCGATGCGGGCTACGACCTGGCGGTGGCCACCGCGAAGAAACAGGGCCTGAAGCTGCCCATGATCCGCTAAAGGCCCCATGCCCTGGCACCGATTCGAGCGCGCCACCCTGCCCGCCACGCCGTGGAAGAACGGCGGCGGCGTGACGCGCGAGATCGTGTGCCAACCGCTGGGCGCCGGGCTGGATGCCTTCGACTGGCGCGTAAGCATTGCCAGCATCGCCAGCGACGGGCCGTTCTCGGCGTTTCCTGGTGTCGACCGGGTGATCACGCTGCTCGAAGGCGGTGGGGTGCACCTGAGCGGCGAAGCGGATGCAATCGACCATCGGCTGGATACGCCGCTGCAGCCCTACGCGTTCGCGGGCGAGGCACACATCCACGCGCGCTTGCTCGCAGGTGACTGCGACGACTTCAACGTGATGACACGCCGCGCCACCTGCCGCGCCTCTGTGACCGTGCTGCGCGAAGCGACGCCGCTGCGCGCACCACAAGGACTGCTTCTGGCACTGACCGGCCGCTGGCAAGCGCAAGCCGAAGACCCTGCAGCCGAGGCCTTGATCGCGCAGCAAGGGCTGTGGTGGGACAGCCCTGTCGCTTGGCAGCTAAGCCCCCAGAGCGCTGACGCCATCGTGCTGGCCGTTACGATCCAGACGCAGACTGCGACCCCGTCATGACCGCATCCTCTCCGCGCGCCGCCCCTCCCCTGCCCAGCGCCGACGGCGTCTGGGAGCATCTGCACCTCGCACCCGAAGCCCTCGGCGAAGGGATGCCGGCACTGCGCGACGCCGCCATCGTCGTGGACGACGGTCGGATGCGTTGGGTCGGCCCGCGCGCGCAGCTGCCCGCAAGCCACGCCGCTGCGCCGCGCCATGACGGCCAGGGCGCACAGGTCACGCCCGGCCTGGTCGACTGCCACACCCACCTGGTCTATGGCGGCCAACGCGCCCACGAATTCGCGATGCGCCTGGCCGGCGCTAGCTACGAAGAAGTCGCACGCGCGGGTGGCGGCATCGTCTCGAGCGTGCGCGCCACCCGCGAGGCCGATGAAGACACGCTGTTTGCGCAGGCCCTGCCGCGCCTGCACGCCTTGCTCGACGAGGGTGTGTGCGCCATCGAAATCAAGTCGGGCTATGGCCTGGATCTGGCCCACGAGCGCAAGCAGCTGCGCGTGGCGCGCCGCCTGGGGCAGACCCTGGGCGTGACGGTACGCACCACCTTCCTGGGCGCACACGCCCTGCCCCCTGAATACGCAAGCCGCAGCGGCGACTACATCCGCGTGGTGTGCGAAGAGATGATGCCGGCGCTGGCGGCCGAGGGCCTGATCGACGCGGTCGATGCGTTTTGCGAGCGCATTGGCTTTTCTCTGGCCGAGACCGAGCAGGTGTTTCAGGCTGCGCAGCGCTTGGGCCTGCCGGTGAAGCTGCACGCCGAGCAGCTCTCGGACATGGGCGGCGCGGCGCTGGCAGCTCGCTACGGCGCGCTGTCGTGCGACCACATCGAGCATCTGAATGCGCAGGGCATTGCGGCCATGCGCGCGGCGGGGACGGTCGCCGTGCTGCTGCCGGGTGCGTACTACACGCTGCGCGACACGCACCTGCCACCCATCGAGGCCTTGCGCGCGGCGGGCGTGCCGATGGCGGTCTCCACCGACCACAATCCTGGCACCTCGCCCGCCCTGAGCCTGCTGCTGATGGTGAACATGGCCTGCACGCTGTTTCGCCTGACCGTGCCCGAGGCGCTGGCGGGCGTGACCCGCCACGCGGCGCGCGCGCTAGGCCTGCACGATACGCACGGCCAGATCGGCGTCGGGCGGCCTGCGAATTTCGTGCTGTGGCCGCTGGATGATGTGGCCGAACTGGCCTACTGGGTCGGTCAGCGCCCAGCGTGTCGGATCGTTCGCGAGGGGCGGATCGCCCGCTGATGTGACATGACCGCCACCCCCCACACCCTGTTTGCCGCTGACGCCCTGCTGCCCACGGGCTGGGCGCGCGATGTGCTGCTGCAATGGAACGATCGCGGAACGCTCACAGGTGTCACACCGGATACGACCTGCCCGGACGGCACCCCGCGTGCGGCGGGCCCGATGCTGCCGGGCCTGCCCAATCTGCACTCGCACGCCTTCCAGCGCGCCTTCGCTGGCCTCACCGAATACCGCGGCGCCGCGCAGGATAGCTTCTGGAGTTGGCGCATGCGGATGTACCACTTCGCAGGCGCGATCACGCCCGAGCAATTGGAGGCGGTTGCGACCGGCCTGTATGTGGAAATGCTCGAAGCCGGCTACACCAGCGTGTGCGAGTTCCATTACGTTCACCACGACCTGGACGGCACGCCCTATGCCGACGACGCCACGCTGTCGCAGGCCCTGCTTCGTGCCGCGGCGCGCGCCGGTATCGGACTCACGCTACTGCCCGTGCTGTATCAGACCGCGGGCTTCGGAGGGCAAGCGCCGAATGAAGGCCAGCGGCGCTTCATTCGAAGCACCGACAACATGCTGGCCCTGCTCGAACGCCTTACGCCCTGGTGCCAGGCGCAAGGTGCGCGGCTGGGCCTGGCCCCGCACTCGCTGCGCGCGGTGCCGCCCGAGAGCCTGCGCGAGGCAGTCGCTGGGCTGCACGCGCTAGACGCCACTGCGCCGGTTCACATCCACATCGCGGAGCAGACCGCCGAAGTCGAGGCCTGCCTAGCCTGGTCGGGCCAGCGCCCGGTGCAATGGCTGCTGGATCACGCGCCGGTCGATGCGCGCTGGTGCCTGGTCCATGCCACGCACATGGACGCCGACGAGCACGCGCGCGCGGCGCGCACTGGCGCGGTGGCAGGCTTGTGCCCTACCACCGAAGCCAACCTGGGCGATGGCCTGTTTGACATGCAGGCCTGGCGCGCCGCCGGCGGTCGCTGGGGCGTGGGCTCGGACAGCCACGCCACGGTGAATGCGGCCGAGGAATTGTGGCTGCTCGAATACGGCCAGCGCCTGGTCACACGCCAGCGCAATCTCCTGGCGCGCACGGACCATCCCATGGTGGCCACCGCCATGACGCTGGAGGCTGTCGCGGGCGGCGCGCAGGCCAGCGCCCGCGCCATCGCCGGACTCGCGGTGGGCCAACAGGCCGACTGGGTGGTGCTCGATGCCAACAACCTGCTGCTGCAGGGTCTGCCCAGCGCCGAGGCCATTCTGTCAGCGCATGTCTTTGCCAGCCACCGACGCAGCGCCATCGGCGACGTCTGGGTGGCCGGGCGCGCGCAGGTGCGTGCAGGACGCCACGCCCTGCACGATGAGGCGCTGTCTGACCTGGCCCACGCACGACGCAAACTTCTGATCGACACCCCATGACCGAGTTTCAGACCGACACGCCCGCCTTCCATTTCCGAGCAGGCACGCGCCCCCTGCTGATCTCGATGCCGCATGTGGGCACGCATGTGCCCCCCGCGCTGGCCGCGCGCCTGACCGACGAGGGGCGGCGCGTGCCCGACACCGACTGGCACCTGGAGCGCCTGTATGACTTCGCAGACGAACTCGGCGCCTCGGTGCTGGTGGCTACGCATTCGCGCTACGTGATCGATCTCAATCGCCCGCCCGATGGCGCCAGCCTCTACCCGGGCCAGAACGTGACCGGCCTGTGCCCGGTCGATCTGTTTGACGACCAACCTCTGTACCGCGACCCCAACGATCTGCCCACCGAGGCCGAGATCGCCGCGCGGCTCGAAGCGATCTGGCGGCCGTACCACGCGCAACTCACGAACGAACTCGCGCGCCTGAAAGCGCAGCATGGGGTGGCCGCCTTGTGGGACGCGCATTCGATCCGCTCGGTGGTCCCGCGCTTTTTCGAAGGCCGGCTGGCCGATCTGAACCTGGGTACCGCCGATGACGTCAGTTGCGACGCGAGCCTGGCGGCACGCCTGCTTGCAATCGGCCAGCAGGCGCCGGGCTACACCGCAGTGCTCAATGGCCGCTTCAAGGGCGGGCACATCACGCGCTTTTATGGCCAGCCCGCACAGGGCATCCACGCCATCCAACTGGAGATGACGCAGTCCTGCTACATGCAGGAGGCCTGGCCGTTTGATTACCTGCCACAGACCGCGGCCGGCGTGCAGCCGACGGTGCAGCGGATGCTGCAGGAGGTGCTGGCGTTCGTCGAGGCTGAGGGTAAGGCCCGTGGCGCCTGAAGCAGCCCCCGGCTAGCGGCTATTGCACGCTCAGACCCACGAGCTGCTGTAAGCGCGACACTTCGGCCTTCGCCTCCTGAAGTAACTGGTTCCAGTCGTCAGGCGGCCTGTCGCTTTCGAGCATCTTGCGAAACACCCGGTAGGCATCGTCGCCACTCTCGTAGGCGCGCTTGGTATCTTCGTCATTGACCCACGCGTAAACGATCACGCGGGCCGGTGCGTGATAGCGAAAGAACAAGCGGTATTGCTGGAAAAACTTGGCGCGAAACCAGTGCTTGCGAGCCTCGCCCAGCGTGCCACCCTGCCGATAGTCCGTCCGCGTCGGATCTTGTGGGATCACATCGAAGGCCAACTTGAAGATAGCCGCCAGGCGCTTACTGGCGTTCTTCTTGGCGTACCCCCGAGGATCCTTGCGCTTGAGGGCTTCGACCTGCTGCGCCAGGCTTTCCACCTGGGCCAGAAACAGGGGATGCGAAAAAATCGTCCAGCCATGTACGACGATCGGAGCGCGGGCCGCCGCGCTCATTCATCGTCTGCCGACAAGGGTGCATCGAGGTCGACCTCGACATCGCCGACCAGCGCGTTCAAGCGTTCGACCCAGCGCGCATCGACTGCCGCCAAGCGCTCGGGATGCGCCGAGAGGTCATGGGCGAGGAAGCCAAGAAACTGATCGAGCACGGGATCGGCGTCAGGCGATTCCTCGACGCGACGCATGACCACCTCACCATCCGCGCGGATGGCGTAATGAATCTTGTCGCGCTTGGACAAGCGCAGGGCGCGCCGGACGGTCTCGGGCACCGTCGTCTGATAGCGGTCGGTCAGTGTCGAGACGACTTCCAGGGGGGGCGGCATGGCGTTCTCCAGTTAACACCTAGCGCCGATGGTAATGCAACTGCATTTCTTCGTCAATGCAGTTGCATTACCTCACGCTGACAATCCCGCCCTCAGGCGCCGTGGCACTTCTTGTATTTCTTGCCGCTGCCACACGGGCAGACATCGTTGCGCCCCGGCTCGGCCTCTTTGCGCACGCTCACCACGCGCGGGCCCAGGCTTTTCCAGACTTGGCGCAGGTCGTAGACGCTCCAGACCGCCTTGCCGAATTCGTCGATGCGGCGATCAGACACGCTGGGCGGGCCGTCCTCGCTGTACATGGACACGGCCGGTTTGCCGGTGTCGGGCGCCGTCAGCGCCTCGATGGCGGCCAGCGCCTCGCGCACCATGTCGGCGGCCTCGCGGTCTCGCGGCAGCCCCCACTCCTCGGACCAAGTCTGCACCGCATGCATGAAGCCATGCGCCCAGGTCTCGGCGAAATACGGCAGGTCATCGATGGCCGTGTCACCGCGCTCGCCCTCGGGCAGGGCGAGCACCGCGCCACGCATGTCCAGCAGCTCGGGCTGGTAAGCGCGCGGGTCTTCCAGCGTATCGACCTCGGCATCCAGACCTTGGGCGACCTCGCGCCAGCGACGCTGCCAGCGCAGGACAAACTCCATGTGCGCCATGGGCGCAAAGCCCTCACCCAAAAGCGCAGGCCAGTAGTCCTGCGGCTCGATGGGTCGGCGGCAGCACACGAGTGCCGCGAGGAAGCCCTCACAGAACTCCCAATCGGGCGTGTCCTCGACCTGCTCGCGCAGTTGGTCGAGCACCGCATCCTGGGCTTCGAAGTCCTCGGTGCCTAGCGGGGTGTCGGTGGCGGCCGGTGGGGGAGTGGGGGTCTCGTTCGTCATGATTCCAGGCACAAGGGTTCGAAGGCAGCCCGGGTCTGCACCGACCAAGACGCCAGCCGTTTTTTCATGGACAGCACCGCGCGGTCCTTGCTCAAAAGCAGGGCCTGGCGGGCGACGGCCAGATCGATGAATTTTTGATCGTCCGGATCGCTGCACGTGACAGGGGCTTTGGGCGGAGCCTCCACCACCTGGGCGTGGCGGTCGAAAGCGGCCAATACGTCACCAGAGGCCAGTTCGTAATACGCCAAGCGGGGCACGATCTGCGGGTAGTCCAAGACGCGCGCGAGTTCATCGCGCATCGCCGAGGTCGCCACCCAGTGCACGCGACCCTCGGTGAGCGCAGGCAACAGCGGCTTGGCCACTTCGTCGGCGAACACAAAGACATCCAGCACGATGTTGGTGTCCAGCACCAGCGCCGTCATGCACCCTCCTGCGAGGCTGCAGGTGCCGGGCCAGCGCCCGCCTCACGCGCGCGCGCCGAGCCGGCCACCATGTCAAAGCGAAACAAGCGGCATTCGATGGGGCCATTCCACATCGGCATGCGGCGCGATTCCTTCAGGCGCATGTGGGTGGGGAGCTTCAGGTCGGGCGTGAGCACCCAAGCCGTCCAGCCAGCGTAATGCTTTTTCCAGTGCGAGGCGAGTTGCACGAAGAAGTCGGTGCCATCGGCGTGCGACGGATCGACCTGCGCACGTTCACGCCCGCCTCGGCCCCGGCCTGCGACACCTGCGGTCTCGATGCGTTCGCCGTAGGGCGGATTGAGCAGCATGATGCCGGGCGTGTCGGTGGGCGGCATGCGCTGCAAAGCATCGCCACCGCGAAACTGCACCACGCCGCCCACGCCCGCGCGCTCGGCGTTGCGGTTCGCAAAATCGACCATGCGAAAGGCCACGTCGGACCCATGAATAGAAACCTGCGGGTTGCGGCGTTGGGCCTGGGCTTCTTCCTTCAGACCACTCCACACATGCGCCTGAAACGGCAGCAGCTTCTCAAAGCCAAACCGCCGCATCAGACCCGGCGCAATGCCGCAGGCAATCTGGGCCGCTTCGATGGCAATCGTGCCGCTGCCGCAGCAGGGGTCATACAAAGGCACGCTGGCGTCCCAACCACTGGCGGCAAGCATGGCGGCAGCCAGCGTCTCCTTCAGCGGCGCCTCGCCCTTGTCTTCGCGCCATCCGCGCTTGAACAGCGGCTCGCCCGAGGTGTCGATATAGACGGTGCAGTGCGTCGCAGTCAGGTGCGCGAACACCCGCACGTCGGGTCGCTGCGTGTCCACATCGGGCCGCACGCCCGACTTGTCGCGAAAACGATCGCATACGGCGTCCTTGATCTTCAGAGCGGCGAAGTTCAGGCTTTTGAGCGGACTGTGTTGCGCGGTGATTTCCACCTTGAGGCTCTGACGCGGGGTGAACCACATCTCCCAGGGCACGTCACGCGCAGCGTCGTACACGCCGGCCTCGTCGCGATAGGGCCTGTGCGACACCTGCACCAGCACGCGCTGCGCCAGCCGCACATGCAGGTTCAGGCGCAGGGCCTCGCGCCACGCGGCTTGGACCACCACGCCGCCGCGCCCCACCAGCAGGTCTTCGCCGGCCAGGCCGGTGAGGCGATGCACCTCGTCGGCCAGCAGGTCTTCGACCCCCGCGGCGCAGGGCAGGAACAACTGGAGAGAATTCATGGAGAGCGTTTCAAAGCGCCTTGCGCAGGTTGGCGGGCGCGATGCGCAGGGCCTCACGGTACTTGGCGACGGTGCGGCGCGCGCACTCGATGCCCTGCTCCTTGAGCAGATCCGAGATCTGGCTGTCCGACAGGGGCTTGTTGGGGCTTTCCGCCGCCACCAACTGGCGAATCAGGGCGCGCACCGCGGTGCTGGAGGCATTGGCGCCGGCTTCGGTGGACAGGCCTGAGCCGAAAAAGTATTTGAGTTCAAAGGTGCCGTGCGGCGAGGCCATGTACTTGGCGGTGGTCACGCGCGAGATGGTGGACTCGTGCAGGCCCAGTTCGTCGGCGATCTCGCGCAGCACCAGCGGCCGCATGGCCAGCTCGCCGTGGATAAAGAAATTCTTCTGGCGCTCCACGATGGCATTGGACACGCGCAAGATGGTGTCAAAGCGTTGCTGGATGTTCTTGATGAACCAGCGCGCTTCCTGCAGCCGCTGCTGCAAGGCCGCATGGCCGCCACCCTTGTTCGACTTCAGGGCGCCCGCATAGATGTCGTGCACGCGCAGGCGCGGCATCACATCGGGATTGAGCTGCACGCGAAAGCGTGGCGTCGCACTGCGCGCCACGCGCGTGACGATCACATCGGGGATCACCACATTGCGCTCGACATCGACAAAACGCCGCCCGGGCTTGGGCTCCAGGCGAGCGATCAGGCCTATCGCCGCCTTGATCTGGCCCTCGCTCTCGCCCGTGAGCTGCGTCAGGCGCTTGACGTCGCGCTTGGCCAGCAACTCGATCGGCTGGCGCAAGATCGCCAGCGCCGCGTGGCAAGGGTCGTCTTCGTCTGCCTCGGCCGCCTGGGCCTGCAGCTGCAGGCTCAAGCACTCGGCCAGCGTGCGGGCGCCCACGCCCAGGGGTTCGAGGTGATGCAGCAGGCGCAAGGCCACAGTGAAGTGGTGGACCAGTTCTTCCTGCTGCTCGAAGTCGTCGGGGGCGAGCGAGGCGGCCAGCGACTCCAACGTGTCTTCCAGGTAGCCGTCGTCGTTGAGCGACTCGATCAGAAAGCGCAGGGCCGCTGAATCTTCCGCGCTCAAACGCAGAGCCAGGGCTTGGCGGTGCAAGAACGCCTGCAGGGATTCGGCGCTGCGCGCCAACTCGGTGGCATCGGCTTCGTCGCCATCGGCGCCGCTGTCGTTCCGGCGGGCCGGCGCGTCGCTGCCCCACTCGCTGTCGTCCGGCGCGATCTCAGTGGTGCCGTCGCCCTCCCAATCGCTGGGGCCGTCGTCGGCGGGCGCCGCAGGCGCTTCACTGCTGTCGGTGCTGGCGCTGCTGCTCACGCTGCCCAGGCTGCCGATGAAGTCGTTGCCCTCCGGGTCGCCCTCGCCATCCAGGGCCGGCGTATCGGCGCGCGTCAGACCGAATTCCTCGCGCGGCGCCTCGTCGGGCGCAGACTCGAGAAAGGGGTTGTCGTCCAGCATCTGCTCGACTTCCTGGGCGAGCTCCAGGGTCGACAGCTGCAACAGCCGAATCGACTGCTGCAACTGGGGCGTGAGCGCCAGGTGCTGCGAGGTGCGGAGCGACAGGCCTTGCTTCAAGCGCAGCCCCTCACATGCGGAAATGCTCGCCGAGGTAGACGCGGCGTACGTCGGCGTTGTTCACAATCTCGTCGGGCGTGCCCTGGGCCAGCACCTCGCCGTCGCTGATGATGAAGGCGCGGTCACAGATGCCCAGGGTCTCGCGCACGTTGTGGTCGGTGATCAGCACGCCGATCCCGCGCGATTTGAGAAAGCCGATGATCCTTTGGATCTCGATCACCGCGATCGGGTCGATGCCGGCGAAGGGCTCGTCCAAGAGGATGAATCGGGGCTGCGTGGCCAATGCGCGCGCGATCTCCACGCGCCGACGCTCACCGCCGGACAACGCCAGGGCCGGTGAATCGCGCAGGTGGTCCACGCGCAGGTCTTGCAGCAGGGCGCTCAAGCGCTCCTCGATGGCCACGCGTGTAAGCGGCCGCCCCTGCGCATCGAGCTGCAGCTCGAGCACCGCGCGCACGTTGTCGGCGACATTGAGCTTGCGAAAGATCGACGCCTCCTGCGGCAGATAGGACAGCCCCAGGCGCGAGCGACGGTGAATCGGCATGTGCTCGACGGACTGGCCGTCGATGGTGATCTGGCCATCGTCGGCGCGCACCAGGCCCACGATCATGTAGAAGGAGGTGGTCTTGCCTGCGCCGTTGGGACCGAGTAGTCCGACCACTTCGCCCTTGGCCACCGAGAGCGAGACGTCCTTGACGACCTTGCGGCTGCCGTAACTTTTTTGGAGGTGTCGCGCTTCGAGTCGGCTCGGTACGGCGTCGAGTCCGGGCGCGCTCGTCACTTGCGTTCCCCTCCCAGCGAGGTGCTGGGGCGCAGCGGCGCGACCGACCGTGAGGCGGGCGCCGCCGGCGCAGAAGCCGCAGACGCAGGATCGCGCGGCGACAGCACCGCGCGCACACGACCGCCGGCGCTGGCCGAGGGCTGGCGGCCCCCGAGGGCAGCGCCGTCGACGGTGAAGACGTCGGTGGTGTTTTCGTAGGTGATGAGGCTGCCTTGCGTCTCGTCGGCGAGCACGGCGCCCCGGTAGCGGCGCAACTCGGCGCGACCGATGAACTTCACGCGATCGGCCTTGCCGTCGTACTCGATGGTGGTGCCCTCGCCCTCGATGTATTCGTCCACGCCTTCACGCTTTTGGCGCCAGAACGCGCGCTTGCCCGGCTCGGCGGTGACCACGCCGTATTGATAGCCCTCAGGGTCTTGGCGCACCTGCAGGCGCGCACCGCGAATCACGATGGTGCCCTTGGTGGCCACCACCTGGCCGGTGAAGACACTGGTCTGGGACAGGTCGTCATGACGCAGCGCATCGGCTTCCACGTTCATGGGCTTGTTGCGGTCCGCCTTCTCGGCATGGACAGCAGGCGCTGCCATCAGGGCGGCAAGGGCCAGCAAGAGGGGGAGGAGGGGCGTGGTCATAAAGGCATGAATCTTGCGTTGATTCTACCCCCGCCTCTGCCCTGGTCTCAGCCAGGGCTCACAACGCCTCAGCGGCTCTTGCGCGCCTCGGCCACGAGGTGATCGACGATCTCCAGAGCGCGGTTCATATTGCCCGCGAGTTCGCCGTCGGTATAGAAGCGCCCGGCCACGCCCAGCGAGGGCACGCCCTGCACCTGGTAGGCGTCCTGCAATTGCGCGGCGCGCTTGGCCTTGGACTGCACCGAGAACGAGGCATAGGCCTCCTGGAATTTGGCGCGGTCCAGACCATTTTTCTGAGCCCAGGCCAGGATGGTGTCGTCGCGGTTGGTGGGTTGGCGCTCCACATGAACCGCCTGGAACACCTTGGCATGCAGGTCCATGCGGCCCAGGGCCTCGAGCGCGAAGAACAGGCGCTGCTGGGGCACGAAGTCGTCGCGAAAGGCCACCGGCGCCCGACGCAGCACCACGTCAGCGGGCAGCTTGCGCGACCAGGCCTCAAGCGCGGGCTCAAAGGAATGGCAATGCGGGCAGCTGTACCAAAAGAACTCGACCACCTCGATCTTGCCGGCCGGCGCATCGACGGGCGCGCGCTGGCCCAGGGTGCGGTAGTCCTTGCCGTTGTCGATGCGTTTTTGTGCGTGGGCGGCGGGCACCAGGCCCAGGGCGCCGGCGGCCAACAGGCCAGCGGAAAAGTCACGTCGTTTCATGGTCGCTCTTTAAGAAGAAAAATGCGCGGGTCAGCGCTGCACACGCACCAGGGTGGCTTCGACGCCGCCGCCTTCGAGGCGGGTCTTGACACGGTCGGCATCGGTTTTCTTGTCGATGGGGCCCACGCGCACCCGGTAGACGGCACGGCCCGACTGCTCACGCTCAAACACGCGCGCCTCCAGCCCCATGAGCGAGAGCTTGGCGCGCTGGGCTTCGGCGTCGGCGGGGGCCAGGAAGGCGCCAGCCTGCACGAAGTAGATGAAGGGATCGACGCCCGCGTTGGCACGCGAGTTCGCAAGATCCCCCAGGGGATCGGGGGCCGCCACTCGGGCCGGCGCGGAGGCCGGTGGGGGGGCGGGTGCAGCGGCAGGCGGGGTGGGTCGCGCAGGGGCCGGCGCAGGCGCAGGCACCGGGGCGCTCGCACGCGGGGCGGCGGGGGCGGCAGCAGGCGCCGACGCACCGCCCGAAGGAATGAAGGCCGGCGGCGGCGCCGGCACCACGGCGGCAGGCGCCGCAGGCTCGGAGGCGGCCTCGGCCGGCGCGGAGGCGGCGCTGGCCGGCTTGGCCGGGT
>JBIKUT010000303.1:0-3341 GCA_044347465.1 Ramlibacter sp. | reverse complement strand
GCATCGCGCTGCAAAAACGGTTCTTCGCGCATTTCCTGAAAGGCGAAGACAACGGGTGGGCCCACGAACCGAAGGTGCAGATGCTGGTGCGCGAGCCTGGCAAGCCGTTTCGTTCGCGCAGTGCATCGGATTGGCCGTTGCCCGACACGCAGTGGACGCGCCTGCATCTCGGGCCCGACAGCGCGCTCCATGCGCAGGCGCAGACCCAGGCTGCCGGCACCGCACTGCGCTATGACGCCACCGGCGAGGGATTGACCTTCCTGAGCGCGCCCCTGGAACAAGATTGGCACGTCATCGGGCCGTCTGCCGTCCGCATGACGATTTCCAGTTCCACGCCGGATGCCGACCTGTTCCTGGTGCTGCGCCTGTTCACCCCCGACTTGAAGGAAGTGACCTACTCGGGGTCCAACGATCCGCATACCCCCATGTCGCATGGGTGGCTGCGGGCCTCGCTGCGACAACTGGACACGGCCAAGTCCACGGCCTATCGACCCTGGCATACGTTCGACACGCACCAGCCACTCACGCCCGGCGAGCGCTATGAGGTGGACGTCGAGATCTTGGCCACCTGCTTTGTGGCGCCCAAGGGCTATCGCATCGGCTTGAGCCTGCGGGGACGCGACTATGTGTATCCCGGCGACCTCTCCGCGTTAACGTCGCAGATCGGGCAGCCCGCCACCGGCGTCGGACCCTTCCGACATACCTGCCCGGTGGATCGTCCGGCGGACGTTTACGCCAACACGGTCACGCTGCACTTTGACGGGCGTGAGCCGCCGTCGCTGTTGTTGCCCGTGGTGCCTGCGGATTGAGGCTTAGCCCGCCGCCGGCCCGCGCAGGCGCTCGATCAAGCCATTGAGTGCGTCGAGCGAGCCAAACTCGATCGCCAGCTCGCCCATCTCCTCGATGCGGCCGGCGCGCTTGACGCGCTTTTTGATTCGCACCTCGACTTCGGCGGTGAGCAGGTCCGAGAGTTCTTCTTCAACGCGGCGCAGGTCGCGCGATTTTTCTTTCTTGGGCTTGGGCGAGACCAGGACAAATTCCGCGCTGAGTTTTTTGACCAGGCTCTCGGCTTCGCGCACTGAGAGTTTCTTGGCGGTGATCTGATTGGCCGCCGTGATCTGCGCGGCGCGCTCCAGCGAGAGCAAGGCGCGGGCATGGCCCATGTCCAGGTCGCCGGCCATCAACAGGGTCTGCACGGGGTCGGCCAGGTTCAACAGGCGCAAGAGGTTGGACGCGGCGCTGCGCGAGCGGCCCACGGCCTGCGCCGCTTGTTCGTGCGTGAGGCCGAAGTCGCGAATCAGGCGCTGCAGGCCCTGGGCTTCTTCCAGCGGGTTGAGGTCTTCGCGCTGAATGTTCTCGATCAGGGCCATGGCCGCAGCGGCTTCGTCGGCGACATCGCGCACCAGCACCGGCACGCCGTCTAAGCCGGCCAAGCGCGCTGCGCGAAAGCGCCGCTCGCCCGCGATGATTTCGTACTTGCCGGCATTCGCACCGCTGGCGAGCTTGCGCACCAGGATCGGCTGCATGATGCCTTGCGACTTGATGCTCTCGGCCAGCTCGTACAGCGCGCCTTCGTCCATGCGCGTGCGGGGCTGATAAACACCCGGGACCATGTCGGCCAGCAGCAGGGAGGCGGGTTGCCCCGGCGTGGCGGGCGGTGCATCGGCGCTGTCCTCCACGCGCGGGCCCAGGAGTGCCTCGAGTCCGCGGCCCAGGCCCTTGGGTTTTTTCGTTGCCATGTGGTCTTCTTCTTTCAGGTCTAAAAATCAGGCGGCCATCAGGGCCTGCAAGTGGGCGTGGCCTTCGGGCCAATCGCCCAGGGCCGAGTCGGCATTGAGATGACCGGCGGGGCCTGCATCCACCAGACGCGAGCCCCAGGCCCGCGCCAAGTCTTGGGCGCGCTCGAAGCGGCAATACGGATCGTTGCGGCTGGCCACCAGCACACTCGGAAACGGCAGGGGCTGCATCGCAATGGGCGACCAACTGCGTAGCGGCGCTTGCAGCTCGGGGCGCTCGACATCGCCCGGCGCAACCAGCAAAGCCGACTGCACGCGGTGAACGTTGCGACTGAGGGTGGCCCAGGCGGCGGTGAGGATGCAGCCCAGACTGTGGGCCACCAACACCACCGGCCCCTCACGCGACATCACCACATCTTCCAGACGTGTGATCCAGTCGCCGCGCAAGGGCGATATCCAATCGTGCTGCTGCACGCGCGTGTAGCCATGCAGCGCCTCCCACCGGCTTTGCCAATGGTCAGGCCCGCTGCTTTGCCAGCCGGGGAGGACGAGGACGTGATCGGGCGACACCCGCGCTCAGATCTTCTGCACACGCGCCACCATCTCGCGCGCAAATTCGATAAAGGCCTGGCTGCCACGCGCCGCCGGATCGAACACGACGCCGGGCAGGCCGTAGCTGGGGGCCTCGGCCAGGCGCACGTTGCGCGGGATCACGGTGTCGAAGACCTTGGGGCCGAAGTGCGCCTTGAGCTGGTCGCTCACCTGCTGCTGCAAGGTGATGCGCGGATCGAACATCACCCGCAGCAGGCCGATCACCTGCAGCTCGGGGTTGAGATTGGCGTGCACCTGCTTGATGGTGTTGACCAGGTCGGACAGCCCCTCGAGCGCGAAGTACTCGCACTGCATGGGCACGATCACGCCGTGGGCCGAGCACAGGCCGTTGAGCGTGAGCATCGACAAGGACGGCGGGCAGTCGATCAGGACGAAGTCGTATTCGGCGTCGACCACGGCCAGGGCGTCCTTGAGCCGCTTCTCGCGGCGCTCCAGGTCAACCAGCTCGACTTCGGCGCCCGCGAGTTCGCGGTTGGCACCCAGCACGTCGTAGCCGCAGCGCTCGGCGCGGACGCGTGCCTCGGCAACGGTGGCGGATTCGAGCAGCACGTCGTAGATGGTGGCGGTCAGCTCGCGCTTGTCCACGCCCGAGCCCATGGTGGCGTTGCCCTGCGGATCCAGGTCGACCAGCAGCACCCGCTGACCCACATTGGCCAGGCCAGCGGCCAGGTTGACCGTGGTGGTGGTCTTGCCGACGCCGCCCTTCTGGTTGGCGACACAAAATATCTTGGCCATCAAAATCCCGCCTTCTGGGGCGCCTTGTAACGAAAGTAACGACTCACTTAATGCTCATCGGCCGGTGGCCAGCTTGAGGCCAAAGCCAATGAGGAATACGCCGGCGGTCTTTTCCAGCAGGCGGCCGATCCAGGGGCGTGCCCGCAGGCGCTCGGCCATGTAATGGACCAGCAGGACCACGATCAGGCCGTAGGCAAAGGTCAGGGCGGCGATGGTGACGGCCATCACGCCAAAAGTCAGCGCCCCCTGGTGGCGGGC
>JBIKUT010000302.1:0-3371 GCA_044347465.1 Ramlibacter sp. | reverse complement strand
CATGAAGCGCGGTTTCTACACCATCATGTCGGCGCAGTTTTTCTCGTCGCTGGCCGACAACGCGCTGTTCGTCGCCGCTGTTGAACTTCTGCGAACCGGCGGTGCACCTGAATGGCAACGCGCCGCCCTGGTGCCCATGTTCGCGCTGTTCTACGTGGTGCTCGCGCCCTTCGTCGGCGCCTTCGCCGACGCCCTGCCCAAGGGGCGGGTGATGTTCGTCAGCAACTCGATCAAGGTGGTGGGCTGCCTGATGATGCTGTTTGGCGGTCACCCCCTGCTGGCCTATGCGGTGGTGGGTCTGGGCGCGGCGGCCTACTCGCCGGCCAAGTACGGCATCCTCACCGAGCTGCTGCCGGTCTCGCAACTGGTCAAGGCCAACGGCTGGATCGAGGGCCTGACCATCGCCTCCATCATCCTGGGCATCTTGCTGGGAGGCACCTTGATCAGCCAAGCGGTCTCGGCACCGCTGCTGGCCCTGGACTTCCCGGTTCTGAACACCGGCATCGACACCTCGCCCGAAGCGGCGATCGCGCTGCTGATCGTCGTCTACCTGCTGGCGGCCTGGTTCAACACCCGCATCCCGCACACCGGCGTCGAGATGCGCCCCATGCCGCGCAATCCGATGGCGCTGCTGCCCGATTTCTGGAGCTGCAACACCCGTCTGTGGCGTGACAAGCTGGGTCAGATCTCGCTGTCCACCACCACCTTGTTCTGGGGTGTGTCGGGCAATCTGCGCTACATCATCCTGGCCTGGGCCGGTGCAGCGCTCGGATACGGCACCACCCAGGCCTCGGCGCTGACCGGCGTGGTGGCGGTGGGCACGGCGGTGGGTGCGGTGGTGGCCTCCATGCGCATGCGCCTGGACATGGCCACCAGCGTGATGCCCCTGGGCATCGGCATGGGCCTGCTGGTGATCTTGATGAACTTCATCGACAACGTCTGGCTGGCCGCGCCCTTCCTGATCCTGCTGGGGGCGTTGGGCGGCTTCTTGGTGGTGCCGATGAATGCCTTGCTGCAGCACCGGGGCCACAACCTCATGGGCGCGGGCCGCTCGATCGCGGTGCAAAACTTCAACGAGCAAGCCTGCATCCTGGGCCTGGGCGCGCTCTACGCGCTCTCGACCGGCGTGGGCATGTCGGCCTTCGGCGCGATCACCGGCTTTGGCCTGATCGTCGCGGGCGTGATGTGGCTGATTCAGCGCTGGCACGCAAGCAACCTCGTCAAGCACAAATCCGAGGTCGACCGCCTGCTCGAGATCGCACGCCACGACGGCATGCATGGTTGACGGCGGCACGCTGCGGCCGGCGGCGGCCCTGCTGGTCAACGCCTTGGTTTGGGGCGTCTCCTGGTGGCCGTTTCGCGAACTGCAAGCGCAGGGCCTGCATCCGCTGTGGGCCACGGCGGGCATCTACCTCCTGACCCTTGCCGCACTCGTGGCCCTGCGCCCGCAGGTGTTGCGTCAGTGCGTCGGCCACCCGCTGCTGTGGGCGCTGGCCTTGGTGGCGGGCCTGACCAATGTGGGCTTTAACTGGGCGGTCACCGTCGGCGACGTGCTGCGGGTCGTCCTGCTGTTCTATCTGATGCCCGCCTGGTCGGTGCTGCTGGCCTGGCCCCTGCTGCGTGAGCGGCCCACGCCGGCCAGCCTGCTGCGACTGGTGCTGGCGCTGGTGGGGGTCGTGGTGGTGCTCGATGCCGGCGCCGCCGGCTGGCCGGTGCCGCGCAGCGTCGCCGACTGGCTGGCGCTGATGGCCGGGTTTTGCTTTGCCTTCACCAATGTGCTGCTACGCAAGATGGACCAAGTGCCCGCGCCGGCGCGGGTGCTGGCCATGTTCGCCGGCGGCCTGGTGTTGGCGTCGGCCACCGCCGGCGTCGGCCTGGCGCAGGGACTGATCGACGCGCCGCAGATGCAGGCCAGCGGTGTGCCGGTGGCCCTGTTGCTCGGGGTGGCCTTCCTGTTCGGGAATGTGGCCCTGCAGTACGGCGCCGCCCGCCTGCCGGCGCACACCACCGCGCTGATCATGCTGTCCGAGGTGGTGTTTGCCAGCGTCTCGTCCATCGCCCTGGGCGCCGCCAGCCCAACACTGCACACCGCAGTCGGCGGAGTGCTCATCCTTGCGGCTGCGGTGGGGTCGGCATGGCCGGCGCGGCGCAAAGCCAGCGCACAATCAGCAGCATGACTGCTGCCAACCTCTACGACTTTGACGTCACCCGCATCGATGGCCAGCCGGTGTCGCTCGCGCAGTACCGCGGCCAGGTGATGCTGATCGTCAACACCGCCAGTGCCTGCGGCTTCACGCCGCAGTTCGCAGGCTTGCAGACCTTGCACACCACGTATGGCGAGCGCGGCCTGGCGGTACTGGGCTTTCCCTGCAACCAGTTCGGCCGACAAGATC
Source organism: Ramlibacter sp. (assembly GCA_044347465.1). Lineage (GTDB taxonomy): Bacteria > Pseudomonadota > Gammaproteobacteria > Burkholderiales > Burkholderiaceae_C > Ramlibacter. The sequence goes on along the minus strand of JBIKUT010000302.1, from coordinate 978 downwards.
CCGGCAGCAACGAATCCATCGGCCAGTTCTGCGAGCGCAATTACGGCGTGAGCTTTCCGATGATGGCCAAGATCGATGTCAACGGCGACGCTGCGGCCCCCTTGTATCGGTGGCTGACCGAACAGGCGCCGGGCCTGCTGGGCACGCGCGCGATCAAGTGGAACTTCACCAAGTTCTTGGTCGGGCGCGACGGCCGGGTGATCCGCCGCTACGCGCCGACCGATAAGCCCGCCAAGCTGGCGCGTGACATCGAAGCGGCGCTGGCCGCCTAAGCCTCGCCGCCTTTTCGGCCTCCTCCTTTTTTCGCCTCCGAGTCCGGCCTCGCCTGACGCGACCGTCACGCCTGCCCCTGCTTCTGCTTCTACCGCCATGCGCAAACCCCTGACGCTGCACCACCTGCGCGAGATGCACGCCACCGGCGAGAAGATCGCCATGCTCACTTGCTACGACGCCAGCTTCGCGCGTGTGCTCGATGAGGCCGAGGTCGACTGCCTGCTGGTGGGCGATTCGCTGGGGATGGTGGTGCAGGGCCACGCCACCACCGTGCCCGTCACGCTGGCCGACATGGCCTACCACGTGGCCTGCGTCGTGCGGGGCAACCGCAACGCTTGGTTGATCGGCGACCTGCCCTATGGCAGCTACCACGCCAGCCCCGAACAGGCGATGGCCAGCGCGGTGACGCTGATGCAAGCCGGCGCCCAGATGGTCAAGCTCGAGGGCGGCGGCTGGACCACCGAAACCGTTCGCTTTCTGGCCGAGCGCGGCATCCCCGTGTGTGCGCACTTGGGCCTGACCCCGCAGTCGGTGCATGCGCTGGGCGGCTGGCGCGTGCAGGGGCGTGATGCGGCGGGCGCTGCCACGCTGCTGGAACAGGCGCGCGCACTGGAGGCGGCGGGCGCGGCGATGCTGGTGATTGAGCTGGTGCCCACCGCCCTGGGGGCACAGATCACGCAGGCCCTGACTATCCCCGTCATCGGC
>JBIKUT010000301.1:0-3378 GCA_044347465.1 Ramlibacter sp. | reverse complement strand
TTCGCCTGTACAAGCACTGGATCCACGAGGGTGGCATCTCCACCCCGCTGATCCTGCACTGGCCCCAAGGCATCGCCCAGCGCGGTGAGATTCGCCACACGCCGGGCTATCTGCCGGACATCATGGCCACCGTCCTCGATGTTTCGGGTGTGGCGTATCCCCAGTCGCTGGGGGGTCGCTCGATCTTGCCGCTGGAAGGCCATTCGCTGCAGCCGGCTTTCCAGGCCGATCTCGAACAACGCCCGCCGATGTTCTGGGAGCACGAAGGCAACAGCGCAGTGCGCATCGGCCGCTGGAAGCTGGTGCGCCAACATGGCCAGGCCTGGGAGCTCTATGACATGGTCGAAGACCGCACCGAGCTGCACGACCTGGCCGCCCAACATCCCGATCGCGTGGCCGACATGAGCCGCCAATACGAGGCCTGGGCCGCGCGCTGCGGCGTGCTCGATCGCGAGAAAGTCGTCGCCCTCATGCGCAGTCAGGGCGTCACCCGCGCCTTCTGGGAAGACGAGTGAGCTGCTGCGTCCCGGCCTGGGCCTTGCCCCTGGCCTGGCCCGGCTTCGAAGCGCCGACGCCTGCGGCATCGCAGCCCGCGGCCTCGGTGTCCGCGCCCGACACGGCGCGGCCCCGCCTGGTGCACCTGCCCGGTGGCCGTTTCATCATGGGCAGTGATGCGAGGGAGGGCTTTGCCGGAGACGGTGAAGGCCCGGCGCGCGAAGTCGAGCTCTCGCCCTTTGCGATCGGCGAGACCACCGTCACCAACCGCGAGTTCCGCGAGTTCGTGCGGGCCACCCACTACATCACCGACGCCGAGCAGGCAGGCACGTCCTTTGTGTTCTACCTGCAGATCGATCCGCAGCGCCGCGCCGCCATGCGACGCATCTCGCGCGAGCTGCCCTGGTGGCTGGAAGTGGAAGGCGCCTGCTGGCAACGCCCGCAAGGCCCCGGCAGCGGCATCCAGGACAGCCTGGACCATCCGGTGGTGCATGTGTCGTGGACGGATGCGACCGCCTATTGCGCCTGGGCCGGCCTGCGCCTGCCCACCGAGGCGCAATGGGAATATGCCGCGCGAGGGGGCCTCGTGCAGGCACGTTATCCGTGGGGAAATGAATTCGAGCCTGGGGGTCAGCGCCAATGCAACACCTGGCAGGGCGTCTTCCCCGCGCAGCCGCAGTCTGGCTGGACACCCGGACCGATGGCTGCACGCAGCTTCGAGGCCAATGGCTATTGCCTCTATCAGATGGTGGGCAATGTCTGGCAATGGTGCGCGGACGGTTTCAACCCGCGCTACCACCAAGAGACCGCCGTGCACGATCCCCGTGTCGACGCCCTGACCGGCCGGCGGGCGCAGCGAGGCGGCTCCTTCTTGTGCCATGCCTCCTACTGCGACCGCTACCGCGTCGCCGCACGCGCGTCCAACGCGCCGATGTCCGCCACCAGCCACTGCGGATTTCGCGTGGCAGGGGATACACCTGCGCGCTGAGCGCGGGGGCTGACGCAATCCGGGCCCCGGCCCGAGTGAACTTACGCCCTGAAACCGCCAGGGCTTGGGGAATCCCCGCGGATGAGGCCCGGGGTCCTGCGATAACATGACCCCATCTGCGATCACCCCTCTAGGCGCCATGCCCTCCAACAAAAAAGAAAGCTCGCTGCTTTATTTCAAGTTCCTCAACCTGGTGGCGGCCACACGCCGTCTGCCCGGCATCCCCGAGATCGATGCGGTGGAGGACCGAATCCTGGCGTTCCTGGCTCGCTCCTGGTACGCCGGTGAGCGCATCAGCGTGGTCGAGGCCATGAACGGCATGCCCGAGATTTCGCCGTCCACCGTGCAGCGCCGCCTGAAGGCCCTGCGCTTCAAAGGCTTGCTGCAGGTCGAGAACGACCAGCAAGACAACCGCCTGAAGTACGTGCAGCCCACCGAGCTGTCCATGCGCTATTTCGCGGCCCTCGGGCAGTGCATGCGCAAGGCACAGGCCGACTGAGTCCCCCCGCTGCCTGATGCTCTCGGCGCCGCCCCGCCAGGGCCCGTCTTCTGCTCTTCACTTCGTCGCCGGCATAGCCGTCGTGGCGTTGGTCTACGTGCTCGTCTTCAAGCTGAATGCTTGGCTGTTCAGCGTGGCCAAGATCACCGACCACATCAGCTGGATCTTCCTGCCCGCGGCGATCCGCATGCTGGCGGTGATGCTCTTGGGGTGGGCCGGGGTGGCCGGCCTGTACATCGGGTCCCTGTCGCTGCTGGGGTCGATGTTTGAATTTGACCCGGTGGGGGCCCTGATCGTGGCCGGCTTGTCCTCGGTGCCTTGCCTGATTGCAGCGCGCGTGGTGCAGCGCCTGTTCCGGGTTCGCACAGATCTCGCGGGCATGACCGGGCGTCAGTTGCTGGTCTTTGGTGTGGCGGGTGGATTTTTGAGCAGTGGCTTGCACACCCTGTACTTCGCCTACGCCGCCCAGAGCCTGGCGCCGGTGGAAGGCTTTGTGCCCATGTTCGTGGGCGACACCCTGGGCACTTTCATCGTGTTGTACCTGGGCGCCCTGGTGATCAATCGGGTGCTGCCGCCTGCCAAGGAGGATTGAGCCATGGGCATCTGGATCGAGCTGGGCGTCTTTCTGCTGGTCTTCGTGTTTGCCGCCTGGCAGTTTCATGACCTGCGCAAGGCGCGCGCCGAGCGCGAGGCCCGCGAAGCCCGTGAACGCATGGATCGCACGGAGCGCCAAGACGAGACACCGTAGCGACCCTCAATCGCGGGTCACGCGCAGCAACTCCTCGCGCGAGGTGATGCCCTCACGCACCAGGCGCTCGCCATCGGCCTGCATCAGCGTCATGCCGGCGGCGATCGCCACCTCGCGGATCTGGCTCTCGGCGGCGCGGTTGTGAATCAGCCCGCGCACGGATTCGTCGGCCGTCATCAGCTCAAACACCCCCGTTCGCCCGTGGTAGCCGGTGCGCCCGCAGTCCTCACAGCCCGCGCCCTGGCACTGCACGCACAGCTTGCGAACCAGGCGCTGCGCCAGCACCCCCAGCAGCGATGAACTCAAAAGAAAAGGCTCCACGCCCATATCGGTCAAGCGCGTCACGGCGCTGACCGCATCGTTGGTATGCAGCGTCGCCAGCACCAGGTGGCCGGTGAGCGAGGCCTGGATCGCGATCTGCGCGGTCTCGTGGTCGCGGATCTCACCGATCATGATCACATCGGGGTCTTGCCGCAAGATTGCGCGCAGCGCCTTGGCAAAGTCCAGGTCGATGCGCGCATTCACTTGCGTCTGACCGACGCCCGGCAGGTCGTACTCGATCGGGTCTTCCACCGTCATGATGTTGCTCGAATCCGCATCCAGCCGCGTGAGCGCTGCATACAGTGTGGTGGTCTTGCCCGAGCCGGT
>JBIKUT010000300.1:0-3380 GCA_044347465.1 Ramlibacter sp. | reverse complement strand
TTGAACTCGTGCCGCCGCCGCAGCCGCCGATCGAACTGGCCGTCCGACTCACCGCACGCGACGCCCAGGGCCGCGAAGCCGCCACCGTGTTTCGGATCCAGGTCGGCGAAGGCGCACGCGCCCTCAACGATGGCGCGGCCCCCACCGGACGCACCAGCCTGAGCGATCAACTGCGTGAGGCCACGCGCCCACGCACATCGGACTTCATGGCGCGGCCCCCACAGAACCTGCCGACGCCGGCGTACCAATTCGCTTCACACCCGTCCTGATCGGCCCTTCCACCCACCTGATGGCGCTGCAGTATGAACGCCACCCTCCCCCCCAGCGGCACCGCCCCCCCGGCGGTGCACGCCGACCTGTCCGAGCCCCTGCTCTCGCTGCTGGATCTGATGGATCTGGCCACGCGGGCGCGTGCCGCCACCTCCCTGGTGCAACTGCGCTTCCTGCTGGTGAACGACACCCACGCGCTCACGCCCTATCGCCAATCGGCACTATGGCTCACGCAGGGCGGCGTGAGCGCGCTCTCGGGGGTCGTGCAGGTCGAGGCCAACGCGCCCTATGTGCACTGGCTCGATGCTCTGATGCGCCACTGCCACGCCCAGATGCCGGACTCGGGGCCCATCGACGTGCAAGGCCTTCCAGAACCTTTGGCCAAGCCCTGGTCCGACTGGCTGCCCGCACACGCCCACTTCCTGCGCCTGGACCGCTCGCACGCGGGCGATGCCCCCATCGGCGCCCTGCTCCTGGCGCGCGACACACCCTGGACCGCGCGCGAAATACGCCTGCTGGACGAATGGTCGGACACCTGGTCGCATGCCTGGGCATGCCTACGTCGGCCCGCTGGATGGCGCTGGCCCTGGGCGCGCGATACCGGTGCTCAGAGAGAAGTCGATTCACCCACCGAACCAGCGACGAAGCGCCACACGCGCTGGATGCGGTGGGGGTGGGTCGCCGCACTGGCCGCGGTGATGGCCGTCCCCGTGCGCCTGACCGTGCTGGCACCCGGCGAATTGGTGCCGGCGCGGCCCGAGGTGGTACGCGCGCCGCTCGAGGGCGTGGTCGCTCAGTTTCATGTGCAGCCCAATCAACAAGTGCGCAAAGGCCAGCCCCTGTTGGCCTTCGACCCGGCCTTGATCGGAAACCGACTGGAGGTCGCACGCCAGGCTCTGGCCACCGCCGAAGCCGAGTACCGACAGGTCGGCCAGCAGGCCCTGGGCGATGCCAAGTCCAAGACCCTGCTGGCCGGCCTGGTCGGACGCATCGAGGAAAAGCGCGCCGAGGCCCGTTACCTCGAAGACCAACTCACACGCGCGCAGGTGCTCGCGCCGCGCGACGGCGTAGTGCTGTTTGACGACCCCACCGAGTGGATCGGCCGCCCGGTCACCGTGGGCGAGCGCATCTTGCGCGTGGCGGCTCTGGACGATGTCGAGGTCGAGGCCTGGGTCAGCGTGGCCGACGCCATCCCCTTGCCGTCCGATGCCGGTGTCTCGCTGCACCTGAACGCCAATCCACTGGCCCCCGTGCAGGCGCGTGTGCGTTACCTGGCGCATGACGCGGTCGAACGCCCCGACGGCAGCTACGCCTATCGCCTGCGCGCTACCCTCACCGAACCCACGGCCCACCGCGTCGGCCTCAAGGGCAGCGTGCGCGTGAGCGGCGAGTGGGTGCCCCTGGGCTATTGGTTGCTGCGTCGACCCTGGGCCAGCGTGCGCAGCTTTCTAGCGTGGTGAGGGGGCTGCGTCATGGCTCTACCCCCCCTGCGCGACGAACTGGACCTGATGCCTGGGCCGCGACTGGCCGACGGCCAGCCCTCCTGGACGCTGCATGACCCGGTACGTCACCAGTATTTCCGCATCGACTGGCTCACCTTTGAAATCCTCAGTCGCTGGTCATTGGGTGACCCGCGCGCCATCGCAGAAAGCATCGCCACCCGCACCACCCTGCAGCCCAGCGCCGACGACGTCCAGCAGGTGCTGAGTTTTCTCACGCACAACCAACTCGTGCACCTGCGAGGGCCGGGCAGCGCGCAGCGCCTGGCCCAGAGCCTGCAGGCGCGTCAGGGAACGCCGCTCAAGCAACTGCTGCATCACTACCTGTTTTTCCGTGTACCGCTGCTGCGGCCCGATGCCTGGCTGCAGCGATGGGTCGGGCCCGTGCGCTCGGTGTTCGCCTCACGCGGCTTCGCCCTGGCCACCGCGCTGGCCTTCCTCACCAGCCTGATGCTGGTGGCGCGCAGCTGGGACAGCTTCATCGCCACCCTGGTCAACACCTTCAACCTCGAAGGACTGGCCGCCTATGGCCTAGCGCTGATCGGCGTCAAGCTCCTGCACGAGCTGGGGCACGCCTTCACCGCCCGCCACCACGGCTGCCGCGTACCTGCCATGGGCGTGGCCTTTCTGGTGCTGTGGCCCATGGCCTATACCGACACCACCGAAACCTGGCGCCTGACCGATCGCTTCAAGCGCCTGCAGGTGGCCGCCGCCGGCATCGCCACGGAGCTCGTGGTCGCGGTCTGGGCCACCCTCCTGTGGGCGCTGCTGCCCGAGGGCACGCTGCGCGGCGCCATGTTTGTATTGGCCACCACCAGCTGGGTGACCACGCTGGTGATCAACGCCAGCCCCTTCATGCGCTTTGACGGCTACTTCATCCTGTGCGACGCGCTGGACATGCCCAATCTGCACGAACGCAGCTTCGCGCTGGCGCGGTGGAAGTTGCGCGAGTGGCTGTTCGCGCTGCACGCGGCGCCGCCCGAACACTTCGCGCCGCGCAAGCAGGCCGCCCTCATCGCCTTCGCCTGGACGGTGTGGCTCTATCGCCTGATCGTGTTCCTGGGCATTGCGGTGCTGGTCTATCACTTCTTCATCAAGCTGGTGGGCGTGCTTCTGTTCGTGGTGGAGATCGCCTGGTTCATCGCGCTGCCGATGTGGCGTGAGGTGAAGGTGTGGTTCGGTCTGCGCGCGCAGATCCGCCAGCGCGCTGCCAGCCGCCGCCGTGCCGCCTGGGTGGCGGGCGTCGTGATGGTGGGTGCGGCTCTGACGCTGGTCCCCTGGCCCGGACGCGTCATGGCCAGTGGCTGGCTGCGGCCCGCGCAGGTCTGGCCGCTGTACGCGCCGGCCGCCTCACAGCTGCAGGCCCTGCACCACGCCGAGGGCGAGCGGATTCCGCTGGGTGTGCAGGTGCTGCGCCTGGCGTCGCCCGCGCTGGAGAGTCGGCACGAGATCGTGCAAGCCCGCTCGCAGCGTCTGGGCTGGCAAGCCGCCACTGCGCCCTTGTCCGAAGAAGCGCGCAGCCGCTGGCAGGTCTCGCAAGAGGAATGGGTCACCAGTCAGGCCGAACAGACCGGTCTGGCCGCAGAACGTGAGCAGCTCGCACCCGTCGCA
>JBIKUT010000391.1:0-3384 GCA_044347465.1 Ramlibacter sp. | reverse complement strand
GCTCTGATGGCGGCGACGGTGGACTCGAGCGGCAAGGCCGACCTGAGCGCCCTCAAGAAGCTGATCATCCCCCGCTCCACCGTGGGTGATGCGGAGCAGACCAGCAACATTGAGCTAGGCCTGAACCTGCCGGCAGATGCCAAGGTGATCACCGGCGCCTTCAGCCCCAACGATCCCAATAGCTACAACCTGACCACCGCCGTCACCGTGTTCGACCAGGGCGGTAACGAATACCTGGCCAAGGTCTACTACGTCAAGACCCAGGTCGCCACCCCGGAAGACCCCTTCAACAAGTGGCAGACGCACGTCTACATCGGTGACACCAAGCTGGAAGAAATGCTGATCCAGGCCACCGAAGGCGAAGAAAAGCTGTTCGTGAACAAGTACGGCGAGATCCGCCCGGAAAGCGAGATCAACCCCTCCCTGATCAACGGCGGCGTGAGCAAGCTGTTCAACCTGGACGACTTGAGCAACCCGCAGCAGTCGGTGCCGGCCGCCGCGTCGGGCGCTGTCCTCTCCACGCAGCTGATCAGCGACTGGAAAAGCGGCTTCGTGCCCATGAACTACACCGGCGTGAATCCAGTGACGGCGTCCTTGGTCGAGGACTCGGCCGGAGACGAAAGGGATCTCACCCTCACCACCCGTGGCGTGGTACCGACCGCGGGTGAGCTTGATATCACCGTGGATGCAACAAACGGCGAGGTCAATGGCACCTTTACGCCGACTGACGGAACGGCAGAACCGGTCACGGGAACGCTTTCCGACGACGGAGAAACCATCACCTTTAATGGCTCTCCCCTGGCGGAGACGGGAAAGTCCTTCACGGTGACAACGTCGGCGGCACTGGTTGACGACGATGTCGTGACCCTCACGCTCAAGGCCAACATCCTGGAGTTCACGCTGAATGTGGACGGCACGGCGGATCCGGTCACCGTCAATCTGAACCACCTGATCGACTCCGACGCCGACATCACCAAGAAGTACACCGGCGTCGAAATCGCCCGCGAAATCACCAACGCCATCGCCAAGGCCTACGGCGACGAGCGCTACTTCGACTTCAGCTCGCTCAAGTCGAGCACCACAGCGACCAACGCCGATCTGTTCAAGATCGCGATCGTCGACACCGGTGCAACCCCCTCGACCACATCCAGCGACAGCGATGGCTACAAGACCATCAACATCACCGATGCTGAAATCATCAGCGCCTTTGGCAGCGACAAGACCATGGCCAGCCTGACGTCGGACGAGGCTGCGGCCCTGCTGCAGTCCAAGCTGCGTACTGAGCTGGACGATGAATCGATCCGCGTCGCCTACGACGCAGTGCTCAAGAGCTTCACCTTCAAGACCGACACCGTCGGCAAAGAGTTTGTGCTGACCTCGGCCACCAGCAACAACAACGACGTCTTCAAGCTCACGACCAGCGAGACACGCCCCCACCAGGACACGGGCGCCTATGAAGCCGACATGTTCGCGCGCGGCGACACCATCCGCGCCACCGAAAACCAGCGCTTTGGCATCTCGGTGAGCTTTGACGACACCTCACGCCTGTTCCAGATCGCCTCAGGCACCACGGGTGACACTTCCAGCGTGTCCATCTCCGACGGCTCGGCCGCCGCCAAGCTGCTGTTCGGTCTGCCGCTGTCCACCGAGAACCCGGCCCTGGCCGACACCTCCAGCACGCCCCTGCGCGGTATCACCTCCGAGCCGGCGGTGCTGCAAGGCAACACCATCGGTATCAACGTGAACAACAAGTTCCGGGTCGACGGCAGCAACAACCAGTTCGTGGTGACGGTCAACAACGTGACCGGCATCGTGACCATGCCCGAGAAAGCCGACTACACGATTGAAGAATTCCGCAAGGAACTCGAGTTCCGCATCAACTCTCTGGCCGACTCCTTCGGCCGTACGGTCAGCGGTGTCGAAGTGGAACTGGGCAAGAACGCCCTGGGCCAGAGCTTCTTCCAGTTCACCACTGGCAACGCCGGCAACGACGCCTTCTTGAAGGTATCGGCCAACAGTATCTGGGGCATGGCCGATCTGGAAAGCGCCCGCGGCACCACCAGCCGCTGGGTCGAGCCGCCGCAGGCGCGCAATGCTGCCGGCTTCCCGCTGTACGTGAACCGCGAGGGTCTGGAAAGCTCGGACCCGGGCGACTTCTCCGAACTGGAAACCGCCGACCTGTGGTCTGCGATTTTCCTGGACAAGGGCGAGCTGACCTTCAGCACCGACGGTAATCTGAAGTCGCCGATCGAGTCCATCCAGTTTAAGGCCTCGACCATCGGTGAGACCGGTGCGACGCTGCAATTTGCCATCAACTACGACGGCTCCACCCAGTACTCCTCGCCCTTCTCGGTGCTGGCCCAAAGCCAGAACGGCCGACCCGAGGGTGACCTGATCGGTCTGAACATCGGTGACGACGGTCTGGTGTCTGCCAACTACTCCAACGGCACGCAGAAGAACCTGGCCAAGATCATTTTGGCCAACTTCACCGCCCCTACCGGCTTGCGCCAGTTGGGCGATTCGAGCTACCTGGCGACCAGCCAGTCCGGCAAGGTGACACTGGGTGAAGCCGGCGCCGCAGGCTTCGGTACGGTGCGCGCCGGCGCCACCGAACGCGCCAACGTGGACCTGACGCAGGAGCTGATCGAGCTGATCACCGCCCAGCGTAACTTCCAGGCCAACGCCAAGGCGATCGAAACCAACAACACCCTGACCCAGGCCATCATCAACATCCGTTCGTGATGAAGACCGGCCGCTGAACACCCACCGCGAGACACCCCGTCATGGACCGACTGATCTTCACCTCCAACGGCACCATCAATGCCCAGGCGATGGTGCGCGCCTCGCTGGTCAACGACATCGCCAACGTGTCCACGGTCGGCTTCAAGCGCAGCTTCGAGTCGGCTCTGCGCACCGTCAAGGTGGAAGGCGAGGGCTTCGACACCCGCTATCAGATCCAGCCGGTGCAGCGCGACGTGATTGAGATGACGCCCGGCCCGGTCATGGCCACCGACCGTCCGCTGGACATCGCCATCAGCGGCCGTGCCGTGCTGGCGGTGCAAGCGGCCAACGGGCAAACCGCCTATACCCGGCGCGGCGACCTTCGCGTGAATCTGCAAGGCCAGCTCGAGACGGGCGGTGGCCAGCTGGTGCTGGGCCAGGGCGGTCCGATCAACGTGCCCCCGGGCTTTACCGTGCGCATCAACAGCGACGGCACTATTTACGCCAATGATCCCGGCCAGGTCGGGGTGCAGGTACCGGTCCAGATCGACCGACTGCGTTTGAAGGACGCGAGCAACGTCGAACTGACCCGCCGCGAAGACGGCCTGTTCAAGGTGCTGGGCCAACCCGACGGCGCTGACTTTGCCGATGGCCCCAACCTGC
>JBIKUT010000019.1:0-12664 GCA_044347465.1 Ramlibacter sp. | reverse complement strand
CACGCACGATGTACATGTCGATCTCGCCGGGCTCGCGGCGGCTGCCATCGCGGCGCACTACGGGCGCCACGATGCCGGGCATCAGGCGCGCCGGACGCAAGTTGACGTACTGGTCGAACTCGCGCCGAAACAGCAGCAGCGACCCCCACAGCGAGACATGGTCCGCGATCTTGTCGGGCCAGCCCACTGCGCCAAAGTAGATCGCGTCGTGCCCGCCAATCTGGTCCTTCCAGTTGTCGGGAAGCATCTTGCCGTGCTTCTCGTAGTAATCCCAGCTGGAAAAATCGAAGTGATCGAAATGCAGATCGATGCCAAAGCGGCTGGCGGCCGCCTCCATCACCCGCAAGCCCTCGGGCATCACTTCCTTGCCGATGCCGTCACCGGCGATCACGGCAATGCGCTTCTTGCTCATCTCACGTACTCCTGAAAAATCCGAAAGCCTCGTCCAGCACCTCTTGCGGCGCCTCCTCGGCCAGGTAATGCCCGCTGTCCACGCCGCGTCCACTCACGTCGGCGGCGCGCTCGCGCCACAACTTCAACACCTCAAAACACTTGCCGACGATGCCGTTGTCGCCCCACAGCACACGAAGCGGCTGTGCCAGGCGATGGCCCGCGGCCACGTCGGCGCGGTCATGCACCAGATCGATGCCGGCGCTGGCGCGGTAATCACTGCAGATGCCGCGGGCCGACCCCGGCAAGGCGATGCAGCGCTCGTATTCGGCCATCGCCGCCGGGTCGAAGACCGCCAGGCCCGCATAGCGCGCGCCCATCACGCTGTGAAGAAAGCGCACCGGATCGTCTTCGATCAGGCCCTCGGGCAGCGGCGGCGGCTGAATCAGGAAAAACCAGTGCCAGTAGGCTCGGGCAAACGCCTCACTGGTGTGGGTGTACATGGCCAGTGTCGGTGCGATGTCCAGCAGCATCAGGCGCTCGACCCGCTCGGCGTGGTCAGCGGCCAGGCGGTGCGCGACGCGGGCACCGCGGTCGTGCGCCAACACCTGAAAGCGCTCAAAGCCCTGCGACTGCATCACCGCCACCGCATCGAGCGCCATCTCGCGACGCGAGTACGCCACGTTGTCGGGCCCTGCCTCGGGGCGCGACGAATCGCCGTAGCCGCGCAAGTCCATCATCACCACCGAAAAGCGCTGCGCCAGCTGCGGCGCCACACGGTGCCACATCGCCATCGTCTGCGGGTGGCCGTGCATCAGCAGCAGCGGCTCGCCCTGCCCCGCGCGCCGGCAGGCCAGGCGCACCTCGCCGCGACGAACCTCGAATCGATCAAAGCCTTCAAACATGGGGGGCCGATTGTGCCTGCAAGCCGCAGGTCCTCTCAGGACGGGTGTCGCGCGGGCGGCACGGCGGGCACCGGACTGCGCACCACCACGCTCACACCCACCGCGGTCAGCACCACACCGGCCAGGGTCAGCGCCGTGATCGGCTCGCCAAACAACTGCCACGCCAAAAGGGCGGTCACGGGGGGCACCAGATACATCAAACTGGCCACGCGGGTGGCGGCGCCGCGCTGAATCATCAGGTAAAGCAGGGAACTCGCCACCAGCGTCAGCCCCAACACCGACCAGGCCAGCGCGCCGACCAGTTCGACATTCAAGGTGCCCGCCGGCGTGAACCAGCGCGGGGTCTCGGTCTCCAGCATCGCCAGCGGTATCGTGACCACGAACGCAGCCACCATCTGGACCAGCCCCGCGACACGCACATCGCACGGTTGCACGAATTGCTTCTGATACAGCGTGCCCGCGGTGATGCCTGCCAGCGCCACGACCGCGAAAGACAAGTTCAGGGCGCTCACCTCGCCCAACTCCAGCTTGTGCCACACCACCAGCACCAGGCCGCACAGACCCAGCGCCAAGCCGACCCACTGTCGGCGCGTCACGTGCCCGCCCAGGGCGGACAACCACAGGCCGGTGAGCACGGGCTGCAGACCCACCAACAAAGCCGACAGGCCCGCGCCCATGCCGTGCTTCACGGCGGCCCAGACGCCTCCGAGGTAGCACGCCTGCATCAGCACGCCGGTCACCGCCAGATGACCCCACTGCGTGCGCGCCTGGGGCCAGACCGCCCGCGCCGCCAAGGCCCACACCAGCAGACACAGCGCCGACAGCGCGTAGCGCATTTCCAGGAAGGAAAAGGGGGGGGCATGCGGCATGCCATAGCGCGCCACGATGAAGCCCGTACTCCACATCAAAACGAAAACGGCCGGCATGGCCTGGACCATCCAGGCCGTCTCGGAGCGGTCATGCATCGTCAGTTCACCCGCTTGCGGATCTCGGGCAGCGCCTTGCGCAGGTAATAAACCATTGACCACACCGTCAGGACTGCTGCCAGCCAGATCAGTCCCGTTCCCCAGACGCTCGTATCAATCAGGCCGAACAAGACACCGTCGAACAGCAGGAAGGGAATGGCCACCATCTGTACGGTGGTCTTGAGCTTGCCGATCCTGTGCACCGCCACGCTGCGCGAGGCGCCGATCTGCGCCATCCATTCGCGCAACGCCGAGATCGCGATCTCGCGGCCGATGATGATCAGGCCCACAAACACATCGGCGCGCCCCAGGTGCACCAGCACCAGCAACGAGGCACACACCAGGAACTTGTCGGCCACCGGATCGAGAAAGGCACCGAAGGACGAGGTCTGGTTCAGGCGACGCGCCAGATAGCCGTCGAGCCAGTCGGTCAGCGCGAAGACCACGAACATCACCGTGGCCACGAGGTTCTGGATGCGAGGCTCCAGCCCCAGGTAGAACACGCCCACGATCAGCGGGATGGCGACAATGCGCGTCCAGGTCAAGAGCGTGGGGATCGTGAAGAACATGGGTCGATTCTGGCACGGGCCCGCGTGGCTTTAGCGCAAGGCCCGGTAGATCGTCTCCGCCAGTTCGCGCGAAATGCCTTCAACAGTCGCCAGATCGTCAACGCCTGCGTCGGCCACACCCCGGATACCGCCAAACCGCTGCAGCAGCCGGGCCCGCTTCTTGGCGCCAATGCCCGGGATGTCCTCCAGCCGGCTGCCCCCCACCCGCACCTTGTCGCGGCGCGCGCGCATGCCAGTGATGGCAAAGCGATGGGCCTCATCGCGGATCTGCGCCACCAGCATCAGGGCCGCCGAATCGCGCCCCAGGTAGACCTTCTCGCGCCCGTCGGCGAACACCAGTTCCTCCAGGCCCACCTTGCGGCCCTCGCCCTTTTCCACGCCCACGATCACCGACAGATCCAGGCCCAGCTCAGCGAACACCTCGCGCGCCATGCTCACCTGTCCCTTGCCGCCGTCCACCAGCACCAGATCGGGCAGGCGCTTGGCCGAACCGCCCGAGCCACGCACGGACGGCGTGCCAGCGGGCGTGGCCTCGGCAGGCGCGGCGTCCGGCGCGTCGCGCCCGGCCTGAGCCAGCAGACTGTAGCGGCGATGCAGCACCTGTCGCATGGCCGCATAGTCGTCGCCAGGCGTGATGCCCTCGATGTTGTAGCGGCGGTACTCCGCGCTTTGCATCTGGTGATGGTGAAACACCACACACGAAGCCTGGGTCGCCTCACCCGCCGTATGCGAGATGTCAAAGCACTCGATGCGCAGGGCATCCAGATCGTCGGGCGCCAGATCCAGGGCATCGGCCAGCGCGCGGGTGCGCGCCTGCTGCGAGCCCTCCTGCGCCAGCAAGCGCGCCAGCTGGATCCCAGCGTTCTTCTCGGCCATCTCCAGCCACAGACGCCGCTGCTCGCGCGGCTGGTGCACCGCGCTCACTTTCAGGCCTGCCTGTTGCGATAAGGCCGCCACCAACGCCTTGCGCACCGGATAGCCGGTGATCAGGCTCGGAGGGACGGCAATACCGATGTAGTGCTGCGCGATAAAGGCCTCGAGCACCTGCACCTCCAGCGAAGTGCCCTCGTCTGTCGCCGCGCCCTCCTCGTCGGCGTGCAAACCGCGCACCGCCGCCGCATCTTCGACATGACTGGGGAAATACGGGCGATCGCCCAGATGCCGGCCGCCGCGCACCATGGCCAGGTTCACGCAGGCCTTGCCGCCTTGCACCTTCACCGCCAGGATGTCCACGTCCTTGTCGTCGGCCGTTTCCACCGACTGCTGATGCAGCACCCGCGACAGCGCCGTGATCTGATTGCGCACTTCGGCCGCCTGCTCGAACTCCAAAAGCTCGGCGTGCGCCATCATGCGCGCCTCCAACTTGTCCATCAGCTCCTGGGTGTCGCCGCGCAAAAAGGCCTGCGCGTTATCGACATCGTGCTGATAGGCCTCGGGCGTGACCTTGCCCACGCAGGGGCCCGAGCAGCGCTTGATCTGATAGAGCAGGCAGGGCCGCGTGCGGTTGGCAAACACGGTGTCCTCGCAGGTGCGCAGCCGAAACACCTTTTGCAACAGCTGCACTGATTCCTTGACCGCCCAGGCGCTGGGGTAAGGCCCGAAGTAGTGGTGCTTGCGATCGATCGCGCCGCGGTAATAGGCCATGCGCGCAAATGAATCGCTCGGCCCGGTGATCTTCAGATACGGGTAGCTCTTGTCGTCGCGAAACAGGATGTTGAACCGCGGATTGAGCGCCTTGATCAGGTTGTTTTCCAGCAGCAGCGCCTCGGCCTCCGAGCGCACCACCGTAGTCTCCATGCGCGCGATACGCGCCACCATCAGGCCAATGCGCGTACCCGCATGGTTCTTCTGAAAATAGCTGGACACCCGCTTTTTCAGGTCGCGGGCCTTGCCCACATAGAGCACCGCGCCCCCCGCATCGAAATACCGATACACCCCAGGCAGATGCGGCAGCGCCCCCACCTCGGCCAGCAAGGCAGGCGCGTGCGGCGCATCGGGCGACGGCGGGGACGCCTCGGGGGTCACGTCAGACATGCTCCGTATTATCCGGGGGCCATGCGCTGGGACATCTTCTGCACCGTCATCGACAACCACGGCGACCTGGGCGTCTGCTGGCGGCTGTCCGCCGAATTGGCGGCCCGCGGCGATGCGGTGCGCCTGTGGGTCGATGCCCCCGAGGCGCTGGCCTGGATGGCCCCCGGCGGGCGCGGGGGCGTGCAGGTGCTGCCCTGGGGCCCTCAGGCCCCCGCACCCGAACCCGGCGACGCGGTGATCGAAGCCTTTGGCTGCGACCCGCACCCCGCCTTTCAGGCCGCCATCGCCCAGGCGGCGCGCACGCGCGGTCGCCCGCCCGCCTGGATCAACCTCGAATACCTCAGCGCCGAGGACTATGTCGCGCGCTATCACGGCCTGACCTCCCCGATCTTGAGCGGCCCCGCCACCGGGCTGACCAAGCGCTTTTGCTACCCCGGCTTTACCGAGCGCACCGGCGGCTTGATTCTGGAGAGTGATTTCGCAGCGCGGCGTGCCGCCTTTGACCGCCGTGCGTGGCTCGCCGCCCTGGGCCTGCCCGCCACCGGCGAGCGCCTGGTCAGCCTGTTTTGCTACGAGCCGGCCGGCCTCGCCCCCTTGATCGCGCGTTGGCAGGCCGGCGCGCAGCGCACCCGGCTGCTGGTCACCCCGGGGCGCGCCCGCGCCGCCCTCGAAGCCGTCCTGCCGCAGGGCGCCGCCGGGGGCGCGCTGGCCATCACCCACCTGCCCCACCTCACACAAACCGACTACGACCACCTGCTGTGGGCCTGCGACCTGAACTTCGTACGAGGCGAGGACTCGTGGGTGCGGGCGCTGTGGTCGGGTCGTCCCTTCGTGTGGCAGATCTACCCGCAAGACGACCAGGCCCACCACGCCAAGCTCGAGGCCTTCCTCGCCTGGCAGCAGGCCCCCGAAGGCTGGCGCGCCGTGCACCGTGCCTGGAATGGCATCGACCCCGCGGGGGCCGACCTCGACCCCTTCACCGAGGCCTGCGCACCGCTGGACGCCATCGCCCGCCTGCAAGCGCGCCCCGACCTGGTCACGCATCTGCGCGAGATGGCCGCAGCGATCATCGCCGGCTGACGTCTCCGACCGCTTCGTCTCTTGTACCAGCCCCTCTCCGGCTCTCTGCTGGAAAGGCGCTAAAATCTGAGGCTTTGCCCTGTAGTCCTACACGCCATGAAAATCGCTCAAGAAATCCGCGCCGGTAACGTCATCATGCAAAACGGCGCCCCCTGGGTGGTCCTCAAGACCGAATACGCCCGTGGCGGTCGCAACGCCGCCACCGTGCGCATGAAGCTCAAGAGCCTGCTGTCCAACCAGGGCACCGAGATCGTCTTCAAGGCCGACGACAAGATGGACCAGATCGTCCTGGACAAGAAGGAGTGCACCTACTCCTACTTCGCCGACCCGATGTACGTCTGGATGGACACCGAGTTCAACCAATACGAAGTCGAAGCCGAGAACATGGGCGACGCCCTGAGCTACCTCGAAGACGGCATGAGCGCCGAAGTGGTGTTCTACGACGGCAAGGCCATCTCCGTCGAACTGCCCACCAGCGTCGAGCGCGAAATCACCTGGACCGAACCCGCCGTCAAGGGCGACACCTCGGGCAAGGTCCTCAAGCCCGCCAAGATCGCCACCGGCTTTGAGATCGGCGTGCCGATCTTCGTGGCCCAGGGCGACAAGGTCGAAATCGACACCCGCACCGGCGAATACCGCCGCCGCGTCTGAGGCCCTGGCGGGCTGGCCCGCATTGGGGGTACAACAAAGGCTCCCGCGTGGAGCCTTTTTCAATTCCCTCACCTCACGCGCCCCCACACACACCCATGGCCTTTGACTTCGCGCAGATCCCCGTGCCGTTTCGGATGCAGCCGGGCCTGGCGCGTCTGGCAGATGACGCCTGCCACCTGACCGCGCTGTCTCCCACGCACCCCCTGCACGCGGAAAAGCAGCGCGTGCTGCAAGCCGGCCAATCGCGCCATGTGGTGCCGGGGTTTGACCCGGCCCCCGCCTTGGCCGCCATCGCCCGCCAGGCCGCAGCCCAGGGCATCGCCGGCGCGCTCGAGGCCGGCACGCCCCTGGAGATGGCCTTGGAAGAAGACCTCGTGGTTCTGGACGGCGACACCGGCACCCTGCCCTGGCTGTGCGTATGCGCGCCCTCGCACTGGGCGCCCGAGGACAAGCTCGGACAGGCCCTGGCCGCGGTCCATGCGCCGGTGGCCGACAACGCGCGGCTGCAGGCCGCCTCGCGCCAGCTCGTCGCCCTGGTCACCGAAGGCGGGCACTGGGAGCGCCATGTCTGGAGCCTCAGCCCCAGCCCGCGCCACGACCAGCACCCGCGCCGGCATCCACCCACGCCCTGGCCGACCACCTCCGACCCACTCGCCTTTGCCCAAGCCTGCTGGCTACGCACCGAGCGACAAACCTTCTTCCCCGTGGGCGGTGGCACGTGCCAATCCATCTTCACCATCCGCGTCCAACTACAGCCCTTGCCGCTGGCGGTCGACTCCTCGGACCGGGCCCGGCGCCTGCATGACAGCCTGGCCTCCATGAGTGACGCCGTCCTCGCCTACAAAGGCTTGGCCCCGGCACGCGAGCGGCTGCTGCAGTGGCTCGCGATGCACGTCGCAGGAATGCCTTCACAATGACTGCATGGACTCCCCACACAACCTGCACGATCGACGCCTGGCGGATGCCTGGGCCACCCTGAAATCGCATTCCGACAGCGGCCTGCCCCTCCAAGCAGACGCCACGCGCCTGGCCTTTGCCGACCCGGAATTTCTCTTGCGGCGCGAAACGCGCGGCATCCGCTTCCAGCTCGAACTGCTCAAGCCCGACCTCGAGCAGCAGCAGCAAGGCATCGAGAACACCATCGTCGTCTTCGGCAGCGCCCGCTTTCGCAGCCAGGAGGAAGCCGACGCCCTGCTGCAAGCGGCCCAGGCCGGCGGCGACGACGCCACCCTCGCGCGCGCCCGCACCCTCGTGCGCAACGCCCGCTACTACGAGCAGGCCCGCGCCTTCGGACACTGCGTGACGCGTTACAGCGCCGACAAAGAGTCGATCGACAAACTTTTCATCTGCACCGGCGGTGGCCCCGGCATCATGGAAGCGGCCAACCGCGGCGCCTACGAAGCCCAGGGTATCAGCGTGGGCCTGTCGATCGCATTGCCGATGGAGGAAGGCGCCAACCCCTACGTCACGCCCGCTCTGTCCTTTCGCTTTCACTACTTCGCCCTGCGCAAGATGCACTTCATGATGCGCGCCAAGGCCCTGGTGGCTTTTCCGGGTGGTTTTGGCACGCTGGACGAACTCTTTGAAATCATCACCCTGGTGCAAACGCGCAAGGCCAAGCAGGTGCCCATCATCCTGTTCGGATCCGACTACTGGAAGCGCCTGTTCAACGTCGAGATGCTGGTCGAAGAAGGCGCAATCTCGCGTGAGGACTTGAATCTGTTCCAGTACGCCGACGACCCTGAGCAAGCCTGGGGCCTGATCCGCGACTTCTACGAGCTGCCCGCCTGAGACCCCACAGCGCGCACACAGCGCTCACTGGGTGTCGGCGTGCCCTCGCAAGCGCGTCGCCACGGGCACGATCGCGCCTGCGGCGGCCCCCACCAGCCAGAACACACCCGCTACCCCGATCGCAGCGCCCGCAGCGCCAAAGAGCAGGGGCATCAGAACGCTGGAGGCGTTGATCGACATCAGGCGCAGGCCCAGCGCCTCACCATGTCGGTGGGCCGGCGTGATTTGGTGCAAGGTGCTCATGACCATCGGCTGCACCGCCCCCAGCGCGATCCCCAGAAGCACCGAACACAGGCCCATGGCCAGCGGCAGGTACACCAGCGGGTACACCGCAAACACCAGCGCGGCGCATCCCATGGCCACCACGATCACCTGCCACTCGCGCACCCGGGCCGCCAGCATCGGCAGCAGCATACGCACCACCGTCGCCGCCAAAGCGAAAGCACCCATGATCGAGCCGATCACCGACGCCGACAGGCCATGCTCGTGTCCCAACACCGGCACCAGAAAGGTGTGAACGTCCCAGCACGAGGCCACCACCCAATTGACCAGCAACAGCCGCCGGAAATCCTTCTCGCGCAGCAGGCTCCAGGCCGTGACTCGCTGCGCGGTTTCGGGCGCCACCACCACCGGCAAATCACGCGCCTTGCGCACCCACAGCCACGCCACCAGCGGGAGCAGCGCCATCGCCAAGAACGCGGCGCGGAAACCCGCGCCGTCAATCAGCAAACCGGCCATGAACGGACCAATGAAATTCGATACCGCCGGCCCGATCGCCAGCCAGGAAAACGCCTGACGCAACTGAGTGGGCCCTTCGGCGATGCGCCCCACATGGCGCTGCAAGGCAATCACCACCGCGCCAGTGGCTGCACCCGTCAGGATGGCCGACACACACAACACTGCAAACACCGGCCAAATCGCCGCCAGCGCCGCGCCCGCACTGGCCACCACGATCGCGAGGCCGACGGGCCGGCGCAGGCCATGACGGTCGACATAGCGACCCGCCGGCAAGGCCAAGAACACATTGGCCAGCGCAAACAAAGACAGCAGCACGCCCACCGCCGCGGCGCTATAGCCTTCGCGCAGCGCCAGCAAGGGCGAGGCCATGCGCATGCCCGCCATACAGGCATGCACAAAGACCTGTCCCAGAATCAGCCGCGCCAGTTCCCGACCGAATCCCATGCTGGATCAGGTTTCCGGATCGTCGTGCGGATCGTCCGCCGACGGCAGCAGCGCCTGCGCCTGGGCCTCGGGCAGTGCCTCCACGCCCTTGAGCGCGCGGCGCATTTGGCGCGCCCGCGTATCCGCCTTGTCCAAGGTGTCGGCGGCCTTTTGCACCTGGTCCTTGATCCTCACCACCCAATCGCCATAGCGCTCAAACTCGGTCTTGACCGCGCCCAGCACCTTCCACACCTCGGAGGCCTGCTCCTGCAAGGCCAGGGTGCGAAAGCCCATATGCAGGCTGTTCAACATCGCCAGCAGCGTGGTCGGGCCGGCCAGGGTCACGCGGTAATCGCGCTGCAAGGCGTCCATCACGCCCGGTCGGCGCAGCACCTCGGCATACAGGCTCTCCACCGGCAAGAACAAGATGGCGAAATCCGTGGTGTGCGGCGGCGACACATAGGACTCGCAGATGGCCTTGGCCTCCTGTCGGATACGCCCCTCCAGCGCGCGCGCTGCAGCATCGGCGGCCGTCGCATCGGCGCGGTCATGGGCCTCCAGCAGACGCTCGTAATCCTCGCGCGGAAACTTCGCATCGATCGGCAGCCACACCGGCACACCGTCATCACTGCGCCCCGGAAAGCGCACCGCGAAGTCCACCCGCTGGCCGCTGCGTGGTTTGGTCTCGACCTGCTTGGCGTATTGCTCCGGAGTCAGCACCTGCTCCAGCAGGGCCTCGAGTTGAACCTCGCCGAACATGCCACGCGACTTCACATTGGTCAGCACCCGCTGCAAATCGCCCACCCCCTGGGCCAGCGTCTGCATCTGCCCCAGCCCCACATGCACCTGCTCCAGACGATCGGCCACCTGCTTGAAGCTCTCGGTAAAGCGCGCCTCCAGGGTGGACTGCAGCTTCTCGTCCACCGTACGGCGCATCTCGTCGAGCTTGGCGATGTTGGTCTGTTGCAGCAGCGCCAACTGCGCCTCCAGCGTGCCACGCACCTCCGACAGGCGGCGCGCGTTGGCGTCACTCAGGGACTGCAGTTGCTGCGCCAGCGTGTCGGCCAGGCCTTTTTGCATCAGCGCCAGCTGTTGCCCGAAGGCATCGATCTGCGCGTTCTGCGTGCGGGTCGCCTCGCCCGCCTGGCGCACCAGCGCCTCTTGAAAATTGGTGAGGCTGTGTGTGAGCTCTTGGCGCGCGCCGCGCGACGAATCACTGATCTCGCGGCGCAATTCGCGCTCGAGCCGCTCGTTGGCTTCCATCAGCTGGGCCCGCAAGCCCTCGTCCTGATTCGGCGCACGCCGAAGCGCGATCACGGCTAGCAACACGAGGTTGGCCGCCGCCAGGGCGACCAGGAGCCACAGCACTGCGGTCAAACTGTCCCCAGCACTTCGGGGTTGACCGGCGTCAGCGGCTTGCCGGTGGTCAGGAAGGCAATCAGGTTATCCGCCGCCAGATCCGCCATCGCACGCCGCGTGCCCACGGTGGCACTGGCGATATGCGGGGTCAGGACCACATTGGGCACGGTCAACAAGTCCGGATGCACGGTGGGCTCACCCTCGAACACGTCCAGGCCCGCCGCAGCGATCTGACCGGCCTTCAAGGCGCGGGCCAGCGCCGCGTCATCGACGATCCCCCCGCGCGCGATGTTCACCAGCGTCGCGGTCGGCTTCATCTGCGCGATCTCGGCGGCGCCGATCACGTGGTGCGATTCGGCGGTGTAGGGCAGCACCAGCACCAGATGGTCGGCGGTGCGAAGCAGTTCTTCCTTGCTCACGTAGCGCGCCTTGCACTGCGCCTCCAGCTCGGGCGCGAGACGGCTGCGGTTGTGATAGATCACGTTCATGCCGAAGCCATGCGCACCGCGCCGTGCAATGCCCTGCCCAATGCGCCCCATGCCCAGGATGCCCAGCGTGCTGCCATGCACCTCGCCCCCCGCGAACATGTCATAGGCCCACTTCTTCCAGAGCCCGGCGCGCAGGAAATGCTCGGACTCGGCCACGCGGCGTGCAGTGGCCATCATCAGCGCGAAGCCGAAATCGGCGGTGGTCTCAGTCAGCACGTCGGGCGTGTTGGTGGCCAGCACCCCGCCCGCCGTCATCGCCTTCACATCGAAGTTGTTAAAGCCCACCGCCATGTTGGCGCACACGCGCAAGTCGGGGCAGGCCTGTAGCACCTTGGCATCGATGCGCTCGCTGCCGGTGGTAAAGGCGCCCACCTTGCCTTGCAGGCGCTGCACCAATTCGTCGGGCGACCAGATGGCATCCGAGGGATTGGCCTCCACCTCGAAATGCTGCTGCAGCTTGGTGATCGTCTCGGGAAACACGGCCCGGGCGACCAGGACTTTGGGTTTGCTCATAGGAACCAGATCCAGGTAACAACAACAAAAAGCGGCACCAAAATGCCGACCGACCACAGCATGTAGCCGAAGAAACTGGGCATGCGCACACCGCGGTCTTCCGCGATTGCCTTGACCATCAGGTTGGGCGCATTGCCGATATACGAGTTCGCGCCCATGAACACCGCACCCGCCGAGATCGCCGCCAGCGTCGGGGCCAGCGTGGTCATGAGCACCTTCGGGTCACCGCCCGCGGTGTTGAAGAACACCAGGTAGGTGGGTGCGTTGTCCAGGAAGGAACTGAGCAAGCCCGTCGCCCAGAAATAGGCGGCCGGGTCGGGCGAGCCATCGGGTCGGGTCACCGCGGCGATCACGGCGCCGAAAGGTCCGTCCACCCCCGAGCGCAGCATCGCGATCACCGGAATGATGGTCAGGAAGATGCCGGCAAACAGCTTGGCCACCTCCAGCATCGGCGCCCAGGAAAACTGGTTGTCGGCGTGCACCGAATCCGGCGTCACCTTCAAAGACAGAGAGATCACGGCCACCAAGCCCAGGTCACGCACCAGCCCCGGCAGGCCGACCTCGGTCCCCGCCACGTTGAACGACACAGGCGACTTCCACACGCCGCTCAGGAGCACCAGGCCGATCACCACCGCCAGCAGCCCGAAGTTGCGACCGCCGTCAAAGCCAATCGCGCGGCTGTCGGGCGTCGGATCCACCGGCACGATCTCCTCGCGGCGGTGGTAGTACCAAGAGTCCAGGGCATAGAAGATCACCAG
>JBIKUT010000299.1:0-3399 GCA_044347465.1 Ramlibacter sp. | reverse complement strand
CTCGGTGTGGGCATCGCCGGTGGCCTGGCTAGCGGCGGCTTTTTGGCGCTGACGCCCCCCCAATACGAGGCCGAAGCCATGATCGAGATGGCGCAGATTCGGGTGAGTGGACCGAACGGCGGGTCGATCATGAGCCCCATCGAGGCGCCGGCCTTGCTGATCGAGCGCCTGAAGAATCCGACTGCTTACACGCCCGAGGCCATCCAGGCCTGCGCCACAGGCGAGCCCCTTTTTGATGGCGAGAGCATGGCCAAGCTGGTCAAGACCTCGATCCCCAAAAACGTGACCGCGGTCGCCGAGCTCAAGGTACGACGCAGCACACCGGCGCTGGCCGAGCAGTGCGCCAAGGGCCTGTTTGACATGGTGGGCCGCCAGCAGACAGCCCTGCTCAAGCCCCAGCAGGAAGAAATGCGTGCCACCCTGGCCGGCCTGCAAACCCGATTTGGCGAGAACCAAAACTACGTGGCAAAGGCCGAGAAGGCCGGCTTGTACGGCATGGTGTACCTGGCGCGTCGCGACGAATCGATGTACCTGATCCAGCAAATCGACGAGCTGCAGCGCGCCCTGGCGCGCGATACGCAGGCTCGGCTGGTGTCATCGGTGTATGCCTCGCCGCAGCAGGTCTTTCCCAAGCGCAGCCTGACCCTGGTGCTGGGCTTGATGGGCGGCCTGATGCTAGGGCTGCTGTTCACACTGGGCCGGCGCGTGTTGCAGCAGCAGCGCACCACCACCTGACGCACCCCGGCTCCTTCCTCACCAGCTCGATTCGCGATCCGGCGTGGAGCCGATGCGGTGCAGGCTCAGGTCGGCGCCCTCGAATTCCTCTTCCTGGGTCAGCCGAATACCCACGGTGAAACGCAGTACCCCATAGATCACAGCGCCAGCCAGCACGGCCCAGGCGATGCCAGCGAGTGTGCCCAGCACCTGCGCGCCGAAGGTGACGCCGCCCAAGCCGCCCAAGGCCTGTTGGCCGAAGATGCCCGCTGCGATGCCGCCCCAGGCGCCACACAGGCCGTGCAGAGGCCACACGCCCAAGACGTCGTCGATCTTCCAGCGGTTTTGCGTCAAGGTGAACAGCTTGACGAACAGCGCACCGGCCACCGCACCCACCACCAAGGCGCCCGCCGGATGCATCAGGTCGGAGCCGGCGCACACGGCCACCAGGCCGGCCAGCGGGCCGTTATAGGCAAAGCCCGGGTCATTGCGCCCCATCAAGGCCGCCACCAGGGTGCCGCCGGCCATCGCCATCAGGGAGTTGACCGCCACCAGGCCGGAGATCTTCTCCAGGGTCTGCGCGCTCATGACGTTGAAGCCAAACCAGCCCACGGTCAGAATCCAGGCGCCCAAGGCCAGGAAAGGAATGCTCGAGGGCGGGTGGGCACTGACGGCACCGTCCTTGCGGTAACGGTTGCTGCGCGGCCCCAGCCACAAGACGGCCATCAGGCCGATCCAGCCGCCGACGGCGTGCACCACGATGCTGCCCGCGAAATCATGGAACTCGGCGCCCGTCCAGGCCTTGATCGTGTCCTGGAAGCCGAACTTGTTGGCCCACACCGCGCCTTCGAACAAGGGATAGGCCACGCCCACCACGACGGCGGTGGCCACCAGCTGCGGATAAAAGCGCGCGCGCTCGGCGATGCCGCCCGAGACGATGGCGGGAATCGCCGCCGCGAAGGTGAGCAGGAAAAAGAACTTCACCAACTCGTAGCCGTTCTTGGCGGCCAGTGACTCGGCCCCCGTGAAAAAGCTGGTGCCATAGGCGACCGTGTAGCCGATGAAGAAATACACGATGGTCGAGACGGCAAAGTCCACCAGGATCTTGACCAGCGCATTGACCTGGTTCTTCTTGCGCACCGTCCCGAGCTCCAGGAAGGCAAAACCCGCGTGCATGGCCAGCACCATGATCGCGCCCAGAAGAATGAAGAGCGTGTCGCCGCCCTGCTTGAGTTGTTCCAAAATTGTCTCCGTATGCACCACCAGCAGGCGGCATGCACCGCGGGCATGCAAGTTCAGCGCCTGCTCTGGTGCGGATGCGGCGGGGGTTTGTGCACCGGTTTGCGTCGATTTGCCTTTAATTGGTGCATTTACGGTGGCTCCAAAGGCCCCTTGATGGTGCATCGGGGCTGCCACGTCGGGCCCGTCGGGCGGGCTCACTGGGCTGACGCGCGCTGCTAAAGTCCGTCCGCCCGTTCTGCGCCCTGACCTGCTCGTGCCTTGATCCACCGCCCGCCTGTGCCTGCCTCGTCGCCTGCCTCATCCTCTGCCGACACCCCGGCTGCCGCGCGCACGCCGATGGTCGAGGCCCTCCCGCAGGCGGCGCGCGATGTGCTGTTGCAGGCGCGCGAGCGGCGCACCGTCCACGCGGGCGCCTGCACGGTCTGGCATGTGTGGGGATCCGGCGAGCCCGTGGTGCTGCTGCACGGAGGCAGCGGCAGCTGGACGCACTGGATACGCAACATCGACGCGCTGGTGGCCGCGGGACGCGAGGTGTGGGTGCCGGACATGCCGGGCTTTGGCGATTCGGACAAGCCTGCGGGCGCACGGGACGCGGATGCCCTGGTGGCGCCGCTGGTATCGGGCCTGCAGGAGTTACTGGGCCCGCGGGACGTGGATCTGGTGGGGTTTTCGTTCGGGGGATTGGTCGGTGGCCTGATGGCGGCGTCCGTGCCGGCGCTGCGGCGGCTGGTGATCGTGGGCGCGCCCTTGCTGGGGGTGGGCGTGCGGCCTGTGCGGCTCCGAGAGTGGCGACACCTAGACGCCAATGCGGCGATCGAGGTGCATCACAGCAACCTGGCGGCGCTCATGTTGCATCACCCCGCGTCTGTGACCCCACTGGCGATCGCGCTGCATCAGGCCCACGTGCCGCTAGACCGGCTACGCCGTCGGTCGATGGCGCGCACCGATACCCTGGCGCGCACGCTGGCGACGGTCACTTGCCCAGTGGTGGCGATTTATGGTGAGCACGATGTGCTCTATCGCGACCAACTCCAACAGGTGGAGGCCACACTGGACGCCCTGCCCACCCTGCGCGGGCGCACCGCCATCCCGGATGCCGGGCACTGGGTGCAGTTCGAGGCGCCGGAGGCCTTCAACCGGGCCCTGGCGCGGGCCCTGGCCTGAGTCCAAGCCCTCATGCGAGCCCGAGCTCGCTTGAGGGACTGACGCGGCGCTTAGCGCGCCGGTTTGTAGGCACGCTTCTTGGCGTCGCGCGGCACGAACACTTTGCCTGCGCCCGGACCGCCCGCAGGGCGCGGAGCGTCTCCGCGCGGGGCTGGCCGGCCGGCGTAGCCGCCGGATTTCTTTTCCCAGGGGGCCGCCTGGTTAACGCCGCCGCCAAAACCGCCGGGGCCACGACGGTCGTCGCGGCGATCGTCGGAGAAGGCCTCACGGCGATCACCG
>JBIKUT010000298.1:0-3401 GCA_044347465.1 Ramlibacter sp. | reverse complement strand
CGGCCGGTCGAGCCTGACGAATACAGCCAGAAGCCGGGGTCGTCGCGGTTCGTGGCGGCGGCTTGGGCTTGCGCCGACTGGCCCTGCACGAAGGTTTCGAAATCCACTTCATGGGGATGCAGCGGTGCCACCGGGCGCGAGACGATCACAGGCCCGACCTCGTGCTCGGCGCGCGTCATCGCCGCGGCGAGGGTGGGCAGCAGCGCGCCCGAGACCAGCACTGCCTGCGCGCGCGAATGTTCCAGCATGTAGGCGTAGTCGTCGGCGGTCAGCAGGGTGTTGACTGCCACCGGCACCAGACCCGCGTACATCGCGCCCAGAAAACTCACGGGCCAGTCATTGCTGTCTTGCATCAGCAGCAGCACGCGCTCTTCGCGGCGCAGGCCCAAGGCGCGCAGGCCGGCAGCCACGCGCTGCACGCGGTCTTGCAACTGGCCGAAGCTGAGGGTGCCGGCATCGTCCACGAAGGCGGCCTTGGCGGCGCGGCCCGCGTTGATCGACAGCAGGTGCTGCGCGAAGTTAAAGCGCTCCGGCGGCGCGGCGACGGTAGGGGTCTCGGTCATGCGTGTCTCCTCGTAGGGTGGGACGCGTCGATCGCGCGTCCTCTTGGATCAATGAAGCCTTTAGCTGGTGAACTGGATCTGCCCCTGCGGCAGCAGGTACAGCACCAGCGCACGCCCCTGGCGTACGGTGGGACGGTGGGCGCTACCGGGCGGGCAGACCATCCAGCCGGCAGGGCGGCCGTCGAAGGTGGCCTCGCCCTCGATCGGCATGATCAGATCAATCTCACCGTTCGGATGCACATGGTGGGGGCCGGCCACGTCTTTCATGTCGACTACATCGACCGAGTAGCCATGCAGGTCGTCGGCGGGCTTGAAGATGCGGCCATAACGCAGTCCGCCGCCCTCTCGGTTGCACAGCCAGCCTTCTTGCGCGCCGGCCACGCAGCTGGCCTTGAGCGCGGCATACGTGGCGCTGGTGGGGCCATGCGTCTGGTTCAACCAGGTGTCCAGGTCAGCGTCCAGCGGTCGGCCGGCGATCTGGGCGGTCAGTTGTGCAATCTGGGCCTTGAAGGTGTCCGGGGTGGGCGAGGTCATGGCAGCGTCCTGGCGGGTCCGTGTGGGTTTGCGGAAGACTTGCAGTTTCGGCGAAGTTGCAATATCGTGCGCGCATGAACTCTACGGCCGGTATCGAACCATGTCAAGCACTATAGTGCCTTCTGCCGATCCGGGCGAAGCGGCTGCGGCCAAGCACCCGTTTCTGACCGGCTTGGGCGAGCGTGTGCGGGCCCTGCGGGCGCGCCGCGGCATGACGCGCAAGGCCTTGTCCGAGGCGGCGCAGGTGTCCGAGCGCCATCTGGCCAACCTCGAATATGGCGTGGGCAATGCGTCGGTGTTGGTGATGCTGCAGGTCGCCCAGGCGCTGCAGTGCTCATTGGCCGAGCTTTTAGGCGATGTGACCACCCGCTCACCCGAATGGCTCATGCTGCGCGAGATGCTGCAAGACCGCGACGAGGCTACGCTGCGCCGCGTGCGCGAGTCGGTGGGCCAGCTGCTGGGGGGCAGTCCGCAGGCGTCGGCCGGCCTGCGCAGCCCGCGCATCGCGCTGGTCGGCCTGCGCGGGGCGGGCAAGTCCACGCTGGGGCGCATGCTGGCCGAGGACCTGGGCTTTCCGTTCGTCGAATTGAGCCGCGAGATCGAGCAATTCGCCGGCTGCTCCATCAACGAGATCCAGGCCCTGTACGGCCAGAACGCCTACCGCCGTTACGAGCGTCGTGCCCTGGAGGAGGCCATCCAGATCTACCCCGAGGCCGTGCTCGCCACCCCCGGCGGCCTGGTGTCCGATGCCGCCACCTTCAACCTCATGCTGGCGCACTGCACCACCGTCTGGTTGCAGGCCAGCCCGGAAGACCACATGGCCCGGGTCGCCGCCCAGGGCGACTTGCGCCCCATGGCCGGCAATAAGGAGGCCATGCAAGACCTCAAGGACATCCTGGCCAGCCGGGCCGCCTTCTATTCCAAGGCCGAACTGCAGCTGGACACCAGTGCCGCCCCCCTGGGCCCCACCTTCGAGACCCTGCGCCGGCAGGTCCGCACCGCGCTCAGCCTGCCGATTTAAAAACATGCATAAAAGTGCTTGACAGTGCGGCAGAGCACGCATTACAGTGCGTGTCAGTTCGACGCCTCAGCCACTGACAGGAGACATTTCATGAGCCAAGACCTCCGCGTGGAGTACCAAACCCACCCCAGCCAGTACCGCCACTGGAAACTCAGCTTCAACGGCCCCGTCGCCACCCTGTCGGCCGACTTTGACGAGAACGGCGGCCTGCGCCCCGGCTACAAGCTCAAGCTCAATAGCTACGACCTGGGCGTCGACATCGAACTGAACGACGCAATCAACCGCATCCGCTTCGAGCATCCCGAGGTGCGCACCGTGGTCGTCACCAGCGCCAAGGAAAAAGTGTTTTGCTCCGGCGCCAACATTTTCATGCTGGGTGTTTCCAGCCACGCCTGGAAGGTGAACTTCTGCAAGTTCACCAACGAGACCCGCAACGGCCTGGAAGACAGCTCCGCGCACAGCGGCCTGAAATTCCTGGCGGCGGTCAACGGCGCCTGCGCCGGCGGCGGCTACGAGCTGGCCCTGGCCTGCGACGAGATCCTCCTGGTGGACGACCGCTCCAGCGCGGTGAGCCTGCCCGAGGTGCCGCTGCTGGGTGTGCTGCCCGGTACCGGCGGCCTCACCCGCGTGACCGACAAGAAGAAAGTGCGCCATGACCTCGCCGACGTGTTCTGCACCAGCGTCGAGGGCGTGCGCGGTCAGAAGGCCAAGGACTGGCGCCTGGTCGATCACATCGCCAAGCCTGCGCAATTTGCGGCCGCCGTGCAGGCCCGCGCCCTGGAGTTGGCCGCAGGCAGCGACCGCCCCGCCGATGGCAAGGGCGTGACCCTCACCCCCCTACAGCGTGAGATCAGCGCCGACGCGCTGCGCTACCCGAATGTGGTCGTCGAGATCGACCGCGCCAAGCGCACCGCCACATTCACCGTGAAGGCCCCCACCGGCGCGCAGCCCACCGACATCGCCGGCATCGAAGCCGCCGGTGCGAACTGGTACCCGCTGCAGATGGCGCGCGAGCTGGAAGACGCCATCCTGAACATGCGCACCAACGAGCTGGATATCGGCACCTGGTTGATCAAGACCGAAGGCGATGCCGCCGCCGTCATGGCCATGGACGCCACGCTGATGGCGCACCAGGGCCACTGGCTGGTGCGCGAGACCATGGGCCTCTTGCGTCGCACCTTCAGCCGCATCGATGTGTCTTCGCGCAGCCTGTTCGCGCTGATCGAAGAAGGCTCGTGCTTTGCCGGCTCCTTCCTCGAGCTGGCCCTGGCCTGCGACCGTAT
>JBIKUT010000297.1:0-3405 GCA_044347465.1 Ramlibacter sp. | reverse complement strand
CGCTCACCCTGGAACACCTTGATGGTCACTGCCGGCTGGTTGTCGTCGGCAGTGGAGAAGGTTTGGGCGAACTTGGTCGGGATGGTGGTGTTCTTGGCAATCATCTTGGTCATGACGCCGCCCAGGGTTTCGATGCCCAGGGACAGAGGGGTCACGTCCAGCAGCAGAACGTCTGTGCGGTCGCCACCGAGCACCTGGCCCTGAATCGCCGCGCCGACGGCCACGGCTTCGTCGGGGTTGACGTCTTTGCGCGGCTCCTTGCCGAAGAACTCCTTGACCTTGTCTTGCACCTTGGGCATGCGGGTCATACCGCCGACCAGGATCACGTCATGGATGTCGGACACCGAGACGCCCGCATCCTTGATGGCGGTGCGGCAAGGCGCAATGGTGCGCTCGATCAGTTCATCGACCAGGCTCTCGAGCTTGGCGCGCGTGAGCTTGATGTTCAGGTGTTTGGGGCCCGAGGCATCCGCCGTGATGTACGGCAGGTTGACGTCGGTCTGCGAGCTGTTGGACAGCTCGATCTTGGCTTTCTCGGCGGCTTCTTTCAGGCGCTGCAGGGCCAGGACGTCCTTGGACAGGTCAACGCCTTGGTCTTTTTTGAATTCCGCGATGATGAAGTCGATGATGCGCTGGTCGAAGTCTTCGCCACCCAGGAAGGTGTCGCCGTTGGTGGAGAGCACTTCGAACTGCTTTTCGCCGTCGACGTCGGCGATCTCGATGATGGACACGTCAAAGGTGCCGCCGCCCAGGTCATAGACCGCGATCTTGCGGTCGCCCTTTTCCTGCTTGTCCATGCCGAAGGCCAGAGCCGCAGCGGTGGGCTCGTTGATGATGCGCTTGACTTCCAGGCCAGCGATGCGGCCGGCGTCTTTGGTGGCCTGGCGCTGGGCGTCGTTGAAGTAGGCCGGCACGGTGATGACCGCTTCGGTGACGGGCTCGCCCAGGTAGTCCTCGGCGGTCTTCTTCATCTTGCGCAGCACCTCGGCGCTGATCTGCGGCGGGGCCAGCTTCTTGCCACGCACACCGACCCAGGCATCACCGTTGTCGGCCTCGGCAATTTCATAGGGCATCAGGTGGATGTCTTTCTGGACTTCCTTTTCCTGGAACTTGCGACCGATCAGGCGCTTGACGGCGTACAGGGTGTTGCGCGGATTGGTGACCGCCTGGCGCTTGGCCGAGGCGCCCACGAGGATCTCACCGTCCTCCTGGTAGGCCACGATGGAGGGCGTGGTGCGCGCGCCTTCGCTGTTCTCGATGACCTTGGGGGTGTTGCCCTCCATGACCGAGACGCACGAGTTGGTCGTGCCCAGGTCAATGCCGATGATCTTGCCCATGTCTGTTCTCCTAAAGGGGTGGCCGCGTGGCCGATTCAGTGATCTTGTGAAGTAAGTGCGGCTCGCCGCTGCGGTTTCAAGCCTGACCGGTCACGGTGACCAGGGCGGGGCGCAGCACGCGCTCGGCGATCGAGTAGCCCTTTTGGAGCACCGTGACCACAGTGTTGGCCTCTTGCTGGCTGCCCTCGGGGCGGGGCACCACGGAGATGGCCTGGTGCTGGTGGGGGTCGAACTTGGTGCCGGCGGGCGGCTCAATCTCCAGGACCTTGTGGCGTTCCAGCGCGCTTTTCAGCTGGCGCAGGGTGGCTTGGGCGCCCTCGCGAATCTGCTCGGGGCTGGCGTCCTGAATGGCCAGGCCGGCTCCGAGGCTGTCGGCCACGGGCAGCAGGCTCTCGGCGAAGCTCTCGACGGCGTATTTACGTGCCTTGGAGACTTCCTCCTCGGAGCGTCGGCGGGTGTTTTGCATGTCCGCCTGGGCCCGCAGATATTGCTCGGCCAGCTCGGCGTTCTTGGCCTGAAGTTCGGCCACCTGGGCCTGCAATTCAGTCAGGAGGTCGGCCGGTGCCTCTCCGCCGGAGGCTGGCGCCGCAGCGGGCGCGGAGGTCGGATCTTGGGGGGTGTCGGACATGGTCTCGGGTCTTGGATGACGGAAAAATGCGTCAAAAAGTGTTGAAACGGCCATGTGGGGATGGCTGTTCCTTTTTCAAGACCCGGGTCCGCGACCCGCCGAGATTTACTCGGTGCCGAGCAACTCGACGTCGAATTTGAGGGTGGCGTTGGGGGGGATGACGCCACCCGCGCCGCGGGCGCCGTAGCCCAATTCGGGCGGAATGATCAGGGTGCGCTTGCCGCCCACCTTCATGCCGGCCACGCCTTCGTCCCAGCCCCGGATCACCATGCCGGCGCCCAGCGAGAACTCAAAGGGGTCGTTGCGGTCCAGGCTGGAGTCGAACTTGGCGCCTTGCGCGCCGTCCTGAAACAGCCAGCCGGTGTAGTGCACTTGCACGTATTGGCCTGCGCTGGCGGTGGCGCCTTCACCGACGACGGTGTCTTCGTACTGGAGGCCGGAAGGGGTCTGAATCATGCGAGCTCTTTCTTTAAACAGCCCGTAAGTGTATCCAGGCGCTCATTCCTTCACGCCAGGCCCACCCATGTCCACCCATGTGCGCGCAGCGAAAGCAGGCCTTGGAAGGACACACGATTTTTCAATTTCGTACGGGTGTTCCTCTTTCGCCTCATCGATCGCTCACCTACATTGAACTCAGATGCAGGCCGACGCAGGAATCAACAGACGCGGAGTCTGCTGCCTCTTTGCGAAGGACGCCAGGTCTGGGGGTCATGCCTGGCGGGCTGCACAGGAAGTCTGGAGGCTGCATGGATGTAATTCGCAATGTCCTGGCGCGCTACGAGCACACGCGCGAAGAGGAGATGTCACTCGAGGAATACCTCGAGCAATGCCGGCGAGACCCGCTGGTCTATGCCACCGCCGCCGAGCGCATGCTCGCCGCGATCGGCGAACCCGAGGTGATCGACACGCGGCACGACCCGCGGCTGTCGCGGATCTTCGGCAACAAGATGGTCCGCATCTACCCGGCATTCAAAGATTTTTACGGCCTGGAAGAACCCATCGAGCAGGTGGTGTCGTGCTTTCGGCACGCAGCCCAGGGGCTCGAGGAGAAAAAGCAGATCCTCTATCTGCTCGGGCCCGTGGGGGGTGGCAAGTCCTCGATCGCTGAGCGCCTGAAGCTGCTGATGGAGCAGATCCCCTTTTATGCAATCAAGGGATCGCCGGTGAACGAGTCGCCCCTGGGCTTGTTCAACAACGCCGAAGACGTTCCGCTGATGCAGCAGCAATACGGCATTGCACCGCGCTACTTGCAGCGAATCATGTCGCCTTGGGCCGTCAAGCGTCTGGAGGAATTCGGCGGTGACATCCGCAAGTTCCGGGTGGTCAGGCGCTATCCCAGCATCTTGCGGCAGGTGGCGATTGCCAAGACCGAGCCCGGCGACGAGAACAACCAGGACATCTCGTCGCTGGTGGGCAAGATCGACATACGCAAGCTCGAGT
>JBIKUT010000296.1:0-3415 GCA_044347465.1 Ramlibacter sp. | reverse complement strand
GCTCAAGGGCCTACAGGGGGCCGTGCAATTGGAGAAGATCGCGGTGTCTGACTGCGGCGCGCTGCGTGACCTGACCGCGATGTCTGGTCTGCCTGCCTTGACCCACTTCCCGGGCTGGAGCCTTCGGTCCGGACGTATCGACCTCTCGAAGTTCGGCGCCCTTTCAGACGTGGGTTTCCTGACTGGTTTGGCATCGGCCGATTCGTTGAGCCTGAATCTTCAGGGGCGGGTTGACCTGTCAGCGTTCGCGCACATGCCGCGCCTTCAGTCGCTGGATCTTGATCTGGATACGCTGGACCAGGATTTCACGCCCCTGGCGGGCTTGAAGGAATTGAAGGTTCGGCTAGAGAGCAGCGGCGTGCGTAGCCTTTCGGGCCAAGCCACGGCGTGTGAGTTTCATGCTTGGCAAGGTGACTTCCTTGCACTTGAGACGCTGACGCTGCACGGCGGACACCACGACCTAGCGCAATTGCGCGCGCCCGCACTCAAGGCCTTCAAGGGCGCACCTCGGTTGACTTCGTTGCGGGGCGTCGGGCATGCATCGACGCTCGAGTTTTGGGTCGGATCATGCGACTCCCTGGATGGTTTGGCGGGAAGCCCGGTGACCTCGCTCGATCTGTCTTCGTCGTACCGCGAAGGCGAGCAGTCGCCGAGCCTAGCCTTGGTACGCGAAGTCCCCGGCCTGCAGACGGTGAAGATAGGTCCATCCTTATCCGAGCAGCATGCCCTTGAACTGACCGGATGCGCGCAGGTGCAGCACCTACGGGCCAGAGGCTATGCCGGCTCCCTGGCCTTTTTGGCGGGATGGTCCCAATTGGCAGAAATCGATCTCATTGATTCGGGCGAACTGACCGACTTGGAGACTCTCTGCGGCCTTCCCTCGCTGAAGTTCGTGCGCCTGCGCAGATCCGCCATGAAGCGCGATACCTGGCCCAAGGCCTTGCAGGATCGGCTGGACTTTATGAGTTCGTGATGGAGGGCCTCAGTGCAAGGCTGCCAATGCAGCCTCTGGGGCCTTGTCCAACACCTTCAAGAGCGCCTTGGCCGCGCCGGTGGGGCAGCGCTTGCCTTGCTCCCAATTGCGGATGGTATCCAGCGACACATCAATGCGTTGAGCGAACTCGGCTTGGCTGAACCCCAGCCGCCGTCGCACGCGGCGGGCGAACTTGGCTGCATCGAGCATGGCGTCGGCATCGTCCGCAGCCTTGTGCCGCGCGATGTCGGCTTGCGAGGTGGCATCGACGCGACGCGCGTCAATACGGCCGGCAGGCTTGGCTTTGGGACTGCGCAACTCAATCGTCATGCGAACGGTTTTCATACTGCTTCACCTCGCGAGAATTCGCTTTACGTGCGGAAATGATGCGAACCAGGTCCTTGCGCGTTGTGTAAACGAGGACGAAGAGACGTCCATCGACGATACCCATCATTTGGTAGCGATCTTCGCCATAGATGAATCGGGTGTCGGGTCTGACGATTCGACTTGGATCGGCAAACGCAAACGCCGCATAGGCGAAGTCAAACCCCCGCTCCCGAAAACACGTCTCACTCTTGGCTGTATCCCATTCGAATCGCACGCCGCAGTGTAGTTCATTGAACTACCCCTGGCAATGGGTAATGGGTAATGGACGGGGGCGGGTGACCCCGCTCCTAAAGCGATCAATCCGCCGTGATCCCCGCGCTCTTGATCGTCTTGGCCCAGAACTCGGTTTCCTGCTTGACCATCGCGTCCAGCGCGTCGGGCGGCAGGTAGCGCAGCTCGATGCCCGCCGCGGTGGCGCGGGTCTTGGTCTCGGGTTGCTCCAGCGACTGCTTCAAGCCGGCGGTGAGTTTCTGGATCACGTCGGGCGGCGTGCCGGTCGGCGCGAACACCGCCACCCAGGCCTCAAGCTCAAAGCCCTTGAGGCCGGCCTCGGTGGTGGTCGGCACATTGGGCAAACCGGGATGGCGCGTCTTGCCGGTGACCGCATAGCCTTTGAGCTTGCCGGCCTGCACGTGCTGCATCACCGAGGGCGGCGTCGTCATGAAGACCTGCACCTGACCCGAGAGCACGTCCTGCACCGCCGGGCCCGAGCCGCGATAGGGGATGTGGACCATGCTGGTGCCGGTCTGGGTCTTGAACATCTCGGTGCCGATGTGTGAGAGCGAGCCATTGCCCTGCGAGGCATAACTGAGCTTGCCGGGATTTTTCTTCAGGTAGGCGATGAACTCGGACAGGGTGTTGGCCGGCACCGAGGGGTGGGCTGCGATCACGTTGGTGGCCACGGTGATCAGGGCCACGGGGGCAAAGTCTTTCTGCGCCCAGGGCAGCTTCGGCGTCAGTGAGGGATTGCCCACGTGGTAGGCCGAATAGGAGATCAACAGCGTATAGCCGTCGGCCGGCGAGCGGGCCACATGCCCGTAGGCCACGTTGCCGCTGCCGCCGCCGCGGTTGTCGATCACGACGCTCTGATTGAGGATGCGGCCCAGGGGCTCGGCCACCAGGCGCGCGGACGAATCCACCAGACCGCCAGGCGGGTTGGGCACGATCAGGGTGATGGGTTTGGCGGGGTAGGCCTGGGCGAGGGCCACGCTGGCCAGCAAGCTGGTGGCGGCCGCGGCAAGTGCATGGCGCAGGAAGGGGCGTCGGGTCATGGGGTGTCTCCTAAATGTTCTCGGGGGCAGGGCGGGCCTGTAGGATCGGCACGCCGTGCAATTGCAAGACCTTTTATTCTCCCAAGGATTCGGTACCCGACGTGTTTGTGCGGGCCTAGTGCAACAGGGCTTCGTCACCGTGGGCGGCCAGACCTGCACCGACGCCCTGGCCGACTTCGCCCCCGAGGGCCTGGCCTACACCGTACAAGGCGTGCCCTGGGTCTACCAGGCCAAGGCCTATCTGATGCTGCACAAGCCCGCGGGCTCCGAGTGCTCGCAAAAGCCTTCGACCTACCCCAGCATCTACACCCTGCTGCCCCCGCCGCTGCGTCAGCGGCCCACCAAGGGCGCGGTGCAAGGCGTGCAGGCCGTGGGCCGCCTGGACCAGGACACCACCGGCCTCTTGCTGCTCACGGACGATGGCGCCTTCATCCACCGCATGGCGTCGCCCCGCCACCACGTGCCCAAGGTCTACGAGGTGGGGACCAAACACCCGGTCGATGCCAAGCAGGTGCAGCGTCTGTTGGACGGCGTGGTGCTCGATGACGACCCCAAGCCCGTACGCGCTGCCGCCTGCGAAGCGACAGGCGAGTGCGCCCTGCGCCTGACCCTCACCGAGGGCAAGTACCACCAGGTCAAACGCATGATGGCCGCTGTGGGCAACCGGGTCGAGGCCCTGCATCGCTCTCGCATCGGCAGCCTGGCGCTGCCCCCAGACCTGGCGCCGGGCCAATGGCGCTGGCTGGATGCGAGCGACCTGCAGGCCCTGCGCGCTTGACCCTTT